>QQSD01000036.1 GCA_003602485.1 Candidatus Poseidoniales archaeon
TCTTCAGGGCGGTTTTTCTTCCACGGAACCAATACTCCGTCATCCATCGCAACACGCATCTGTATTGCACTGATGACCGAACCGGGCGAAAGTCGGGAGATGATTTGGGCAGATTGACATGAATGCTGAGCAAGTTCAAACAGACCAGCAAGTCCACCTTCACGTACGATGAAACTGTTGGAGAAATCCAAATGGAGCCGTCCCTTGGTAAAGTAAGCCCCATACTTGTGCAATGTTTGTCCGTAGGAGTGAACGGTTCGTTCGTCGGTTGAACGACAAAGTTCCTCATCACTTCGCCCCAAACGCAATCGAATTCCATGCAGGGATGCGTGGTGTTCAAGGCAAGGAAAGATTCGTTGATCTCCGCCTCGTGTCACGATGACATCAGGGTCAAGAATGTCAATCTGCTCCTGAAACGCCATGAGAAATTCGGACATTGATGGAAACGATGAACGGTGAAGTTGAACCTGTTCCTTCACGTTTGGTGAAGGAGCGAAACCTTGCTCGTGCAGGAAGGTCAGTGAAAGACTGTGAATCGGGACGAATTCAGATACAGGGGCATGGTTTGCTTCGAGTTGAAGGTCTAATTGAATTACAGAAAAACCGGGGAATTCTCCTACGTTTTCTTGACCGTCTCCTGCTGGTTGGAGATGTCCGTCTTCAAAGGTCACCAAGTGAAACGGCACGCATCCATGGTCGTTCAGGAAACGTTGCGCATGATGAGCGTCTACGGAATAAAGCGAATATGCGTGGAAATCGCCTCGCGATTCAATGTGCTGTGCAAGGCCCTTTAGAAACCGAGAACACAAGACCTCCACTTCAAGGACATCATGCGAATCGCTCTGTCCAAGGCTCAGTTGAGCACGACGCAAGCCGCATTCACCGATACTGAAACGTTGCACGATTTCAGGTTGCTCCAGCCAATGTTCAAGATGTTCGAGCGAAGAACTCGTCCCGTGTATGTGCAGTTTTGGAGCCCATTCGAGTTGACATGCATGTGCCTTACCTTGTCGGTCAATCAACCACGCCACCATGCCGGTTGCTGCATCATTCTCGTGCACGTCGAGAAGCCAGCCTTCAATCATCATTCGCCATCTCTTCTAGGGCAGCAATACGATTGGACACCTCTTCAAGACGCTTCATCAATCCAATGAGCATGCTGAGAACAATTGGCTGCCATGTATTGTGGGCGGGTAGCATCCCACCTGCAGACCTTCGCTGACGAACGTCAGTGAATAACTGATCCAGCAGAAGCCGTTCACTGGGTGAAAGAGCCCGATGAAAAGGCATCAAGGCGTTCAATTCAGCATCTGCTCTCGTTCGCCATGGCGGCACACTTCGTCCCATACATCGCATGTCCAACAGATGGACGAGATGCTTTTTCTTGACCCGTTTTGTGAAACTGAAAGTATCACAAATACTGTTGGTTCACAATAAAATCACATGTTTCTTGATTCAGAAGAGCGTTCACATTTTTTGCGATATCCAGACCTACTCGTGCTTGAGCTTCAACTGTTGACGCACCGATGTGCGGAGTTCCATGAAAATGTTCCATCTGAAGAAGTGGGTGAGACGGATCTACCGGTTCAACTTCAAACACGTCAAGAGCAGCAGAGGTCAATGAACCTGATTCGAGAGCGTTGAGAACCGCTTTCTCATCAACAATACCACCTCGTGCGCAATTGATGATGTGATTGCCACAACGGGCACCGTCTAGGCCAATTTGAGGCATGGAACGAATTCGTTCTGCATTCACGAGATGTCGCGTTTCTTCTGTGAGATTACAGTGAATCGAGATGTGCGTACAATTTGAAAAAAGTGCGTCAATAGACTTGTGCAATCGTGTGCCCTGAGATTTGGCAATCTTGGGAGGCAAATACGGGTCATAGGCATGTACTTCCATACCAATGGTTTGAGCAATTCTGCCAACTGATTGAGCAATTCTTCCAAAGCCGATGAGACCCAATACTTTTCCAGCGAGTTCGGAGCCTTTCATTTCTTTCTTGGCCCAGCGACCCTCTCGTAGGGATCGGTCAGCTCGAGGGAGATGGCGTATCGATGCGAGAAGATGTCCAAGTGTTAATTCCACAACCGATTGCGTGCTTGCCCTCGGTGCATTTACAACGGCGATTCCTTTAGCGCCTGCGGCTTCCAAATCAATGTTGTCAACGCCCACTCCAGCCCGGCCTATGGCACGAAGACCATCGCCTGCTGCATCAATGACCTCACGAGTTAACTTCGTCGCACTGCGGACAATAATGGCGTCGAAACCATGAAGTCCATCTTGCAATAAATTTTCAGGAGTGATGGGGGAGTTTATGACTTCATGACCAGCCTTTTCAAGCCAAAGTACGGCCTTTTTGTCCATGCCATCCGTAACTGCAATCTTCGCCATGCCTCCCTTGTGGAAAGGAGGGTGTTAGAACATTCGCTTGGAGTGGAGTTGAACCGTGCTTTTCAACAACCCCCACCGCTTGGGCGACATGGAGATGACCATGGCGACGGAGGCGCAAGAGTTGTTGTGGGGAGCTGGTATCCTTGCCCTTCCCCTCATTTTGGCACTTCCCATGCGCTTGGCCTGGCAACTCTGGGTCGGTATCGGCCATGAAGTGTCAGAATACCGTACGATTGTGAGACAAATTGTAGATTCGGGACATCAAGTATCTTCTTTTTC
>QQSD01000037.1 GCA_003602485.1 Candidatus Poseidoniales archaeon
CTGAATCCAGTGAATCTGACGTCGACGAGTGATTGAATCATCCGTCTTTTCTTGACGAGAATTGGTGAAAAGGTCGCAAAAACGGCCTCTGGACCCTTACTCTTGGGAGAAGAACATATAATGATTCAAACAACGGTTAACCGAAGGGAACATCTCTTCGGTGAACTGCTTGAGTTGTAAGTTGAACATTCCACTCGGCCCGTCAATGCGAGACCCTGCACTCGAAGCTGACCTCCAATCAAGGCTTGATGATGGACATCGCATCTTCGTAGTCGGGGACCTTCACGGGCACTTTGCAACCTTCAGAGCCCTTTTACATCGATTGAAGTTGAAGCCTGAGGACCGTGTGATATGTTTGGGAGACATGATCGACAGAGGCCCGAATTCAGCAGAACTGGTAGCCTTTGTCCGCTCCAACCCCCAGATCATTTGCATCAAGGGCAACCACGAACAGATGGCCATACAATCCGTACAGGCAGATGGCACCTTTGAAGCATGGCAACCCTGGATGAAGCGTGGTGGAGCTTCGACTTACGGGTCATACATTGTTGCTGCACAGGGAGATTTGTGGAGCGCCAAGCGTGCCATGTTGCACGATTTCATGTGGCTTGATACCCTACCNACACACATCGTTCTCGACCATATCCGATTGGTTCATGCCGGCTACGACCCGAGAATGCCACTGGACATGCAAGGGGAAAGAGAATTGTTGTGGATTCGCAAGGCTTGGCATCAACATGAGGCAGCAGTCGATCCGAACCGCACCGTCTTTTTCGGCCACACGACAACAACAAAACTTGGAAACTCAGCAGGTGATGTGGCGTATTCGCCAATGAACTTAGCAGACGGCCGTCCTGCTTGGGTCGGATTGGATGTAGGTGCCTACAACCACGTCACGCCTTGTCTCGCTGCAGTGAACATCATGACGATGCGTTCAACAAAACAGTTGACCCTGAAATGTGACCGTTGGTTTGAACGAATTGATGAACTGACAAATCAGAAAAAAAAGAACAAGCAGAGATGGCGTGGACGGGGCAATAAGAAAGAGGCAGAGGTTGGAGATTCATTTGGATTGAAAGCCTTGGCGATGAGGGCGAGGACCTTTCGCACCTCAGCCTTACGGGCGATGCGAGAGTTGGAGCAAGTCGGCATCACATTTCCAGCCAACGATGATTCCTTCATGTTGCAAGAGACCGCCCCCGCAACAACTCGTTTCTCCATCATTCATCGGAAAAACTCCGAGCAAACAGCATTGAGCAGAACGAGAGGACCGACCTCGTTCCGACTCTATGCCAAGAAAACCTCGAACCGCGCTTTGGACGGGAAGGGCTCTTACTCCCAGCGAACCATCAACGCTTGATTTCTATTAAAATGCGTGAAAATGGAATTTATTACCGTATTCCGACGATGATGCATGTTTGATGCACATAAAAGAACATTAAAGAGGGAGAACGACATTAGACCTATCATGGAACCAACCCCAACAACAGATGAAAACGCTCCCACGTTTCTCAAAGCATACGCTCAGGTCCTCAATCAACGCCGAATGACATCATCCATGCTTCGTTGGAGTCTTGACTACGCTGAAACCTTGAAAGCTAAAAACGCCAGTCCTGGCGTCACACTTTACCTTCTCTGAGTCAATAAGGGCACGAAACTTGAATGTCTCAATGCTGTGCATTGGGCATGGAGGCGGTAGCTTGGGACATCTTACTCGCTGCAGGTACCGTTTTCTTTCTCGGTGCCATTTCCCCAGGACCAAGCTTAATGGTCGTACTTCGTAATACCCTCATCGGTGGACGACGTCAAGGCGTGATGTGTGCTATCGGCCACGGTTTAGGTTTTGGAGTGTACGCTGGGATGGCTGTTTTCGGCCTGATTGTATTGCTTGAAGAGGCCCCTGAAATATTCACTGGGCTGCAACTGCTCGGTTGTCTCCTGCTTGTGTGGTACGGATGGAGCATGTGGAATGTCGAAGCCAAACATCTCTTTGACGAAGATCAAGCCTCTGGGCGGCAAGGCTTTGCAGAGGGTTTTGCCATCGCTTTCTTCAATCCTAAAATCGCACTCTTTCTCGTAGCAGTTTTAGCTCAAGTACTCGAGGCTGATATGTCATTTGCCAGCAAGGCTGCAGTGGGATTACTCGGCATGACCATCGATACGCTCTGGTACATTATTGTCGCACTCATGCTCACAGGAACATCTCGTCTTGATGTCCTCAAATCCAACGCTCAATTGATTCACCGCATCACTGCCCTGGTCCTCTGGGGCTTTGCATTGAGCGTATTCTTCCGAATTTAACGCTGACATCGCGGGCAGTAAAAGGTCGAACGATTGGACTGAACAATACGTCGAACAACACCCCCGCAACCGTCTTTTGTACATGGTTGGCCTTCTCGACCGTAGACTGCGAATTGATGAGAAAAATATCCCAACGTGCCGTCGACGCTTGCGAAATCGTTCAAGGTAGAACCGCCTGAAGCCAAGGCCTCATCCAAAACTGTCTTGATGTGACCGACCAGTGATTCAAGCCGTTGCGTTGGCTGTCCATTCTTTTTCACCAGTCCACGTGCCTCTCGACGAGGAGACAACCCTGCACGATGCAGGGATTCACAGGCGTAGATATTACCAACGCCAACCACAGTTTTCTGGTCGAGTATCGCTAATTTAATCGAAGTTTTTCGCCCCTTGAGAGCGATCGCAAGGTCCTCTGCACCCCAGGGGTCAAAGGGTTCGGGACCCAATACTTCGAGTAAGGGCTGGACCGGTTCATCCATCCTATGAAACAAGTCAACGATACCAAATCTCCGTGGGTCGGTATACACGGCTCGCGAGCCATCGGTGAAAATGAATTCAAGGTGATCGTGTTTTCCACCGTATCCAGTTCGCTCACCGAAGGACGAAACGGGGACACCACCGTTCACGGTAGCGAGCAAATGGTGCGGGGCAGACGAAGCCTCATCGCTGTCAAATAACGTATAGCGGCCAGACATCCCAAGATGGGACAGCAGGACTCGGTCGTCGTCAAGGTCAATCAGGAGATACTTGGCTCGTCTGCGAATCCCAATCACGGTCGTGCCTGCAATTGTGGCAAGATCTTGAGGGAAAGGATAGCGCAATCCCTCACGACGAATCAGCACCTCTTCGATGGTCCTGTTGAGAATGCCTTGAAGGAGGCCTTGCCGAACCGTTTCGACCTCGGGCAGTTCAGGCATGGTATCACCTCGGCTTGCGAACCACAAAAAGGCGATGATTATCTTCAAAACCCGTTAGCTCAATGGATTCTTCAAGGTTGTAACCGGCCTCCATCAAAGCAGATTCAACACCGGCAAAGAGGGCAGCCTCCCCATCACCTGTCCATCGTTCACTGGCCGCTTTGAGTGAGAGTAGACCAAGACCGTCTGGCATCAAGAAACGTTCGCATGCACGAATGAAGATGTCAACTTGCCCGGCCTGAGCAACGTCTTGAAACAACCAATTTACACGTCGCGGGAGGAGAACACCCCATTCAGCATGCTTGCGTGCATCACCAAGCACCGGGACAAGACCTGGGCGAGCTGCAGCCATGAACGTCAAATCTCGCAAACAACGAGGAGCGAGGTCGACACAGACCAAACGGCCATTCATACGATTTTGTTGGCCGCAGAGATGGTCGTAGAGGTGACTCACCGAGGTGCCGTGACCGGCCCCCAAATAGAGAATCGTAGTGCCTTGCTCGGGTAGCAAAAGGCCGGGGTCTCGACGTGTCCTGAGCATCGCAGCTGCTAGTTTTGAACGATTCGGGTCCCAGCGGCGATGTTCTCGTCCGTTGAAAGGACGAAGCGTCTCACCGTAAACGGATTTCTTCGGGACTGCATTCAATGTCCACAGCGCCCTTCGGTCAAAACGTACGGTGGACGAAAGTGCCTGTGCACCTCGTGAACCTTTCTTTTTCCCGCCGCCCATCATGCATCACCTCATCGGCGGCGCGATGGCGGTTGTTGATGGGCATCTTTGATGGCCTCAACACGCGCTTCTACAACGGCCACGTCCTCTTCGCCCCACGGGGTGCCTTCGAAAGCATCCAGCTTTGCAGCGATACTGATTTTTCCAGCGAGCATACGAGCGATCTTACCCCGAACCCAGCGTGGTGAACGGCTGATCCACGGATGCATGAAAATGTGGCCGTGCTTCGGGGACGGTGCGCCTGTTTTGAGATGGTGAAAGAATGCTTTCTCAGCACCAAGAATCTGAACGGTTCCCGATGGGAGGCGGGCCAAACGCATTCTTCCGTGAGCCTCAACACACAAACGGGCGGCCAACAATGGCCCCAAAAGAGCAGAAACAGAAGGCAAGTGCTCAACCGTGAGAAGACGAAGTGCATGCTCCATTCGGTCAAGACGCCCATTGGCCTGCGCAGTATCAGCAGCCCATTCTTGAAGCGAGCGCCATTCGGATTCACTCGCTTGCTGTTCGGGTAATTCAAGACCCATGCTTTGAGCAAAATCTGCTGGAGTATCGCTTGCAGCTACCGAACGAACGTAAGCGGCACGGTCGGTTACGACCGAGAGTGGGAAGAAAAGTCCGGCCCATTCCAAAAGACGAGATTCCATCGTGAGGTGTGCGGCTCGTAATTCCTCACTACCACGCACAAGGTGCTCCAAACGACGGTCGGGGTCACTTGCTGCTTGCTGAACACCTTCAACCGCCAGTCGAATGGCAGCCTGGTCGGCCAGTTGTTGTTCTTCATTTGAGGGGAGAGGGTACTGAGCGTCGGGAAGGTCCGGGTCGCCGTGGACGCAAATCTGCGCCTGTGGAAAGCGTTCGGCCAATTCAGTAGCCTCTCGAATGGGTTGGCCACTTGCAACCTGGCGCAAGCGCTGAACGACGGCTTGCTCGGTCTTATGCCCGTCCCATTCCATGATGTCAACGAGGTTGCCGCGTTCGTCGACAACGGCGGCAGCACGCCAATCATACCACAACCACATAACCACACCGTGGAAGCATTGGATTTTGACCCTTGCCCTCACAATGGCCTGTTCGACACGATGAGAGAAAGATTGCGGGGTTGTTCATCTGTCCTACAAAAGATGCTAAATACCCCTAAGGTTGGCCTCAACCATGTTTTGCCCGAAGTGTGGAACGCTTTCTTTCCCAACCCCGTCAGGAGACATTTCCTGTACGAATTACAAATGTGGTTACAACGGCCCTGCAAATTTGAAAACAAAGATCGGTGGCAAAGAAGTTGACCTGTCAAAGGCAACTTCAAGCACGAAAGTCGAATCTCGTGAATACGATGTTGTCAAGGACTCGGACAAGATGCAAGGTGTGTTGACAAAAGACACCTACATGTGCCCTCGTTGCGACTGCATTGAGGTCTTCGCATACCTTCAACAAACTCGGTCGTCGGATGAACCTGAAACTCGAATGCTTACGTGCAAAGAGTGCAGTCACGGCTGGCGAGAATACTGATTGTCTCAGTAATCTGTTTCGACACGCGGTGCTAGGAAGTATACGACTTCACCTGCTCCATCATTGAATGAAAACTCAAGGCGCAACGGAAAGCTTTCTCCAAAGCCAAGTTTAACCGTCCCCAGTGAGGAAAATACCTTGGAAAGCGGGACCAGATAGGTCAGAGAGTATTGACTGCGTGCAGGGTTTGCACAGGTCAAGGATTCAAGTTCGTCTTTCTCAAAACTCACCGTTACGGAATCGGTTTGTCCTTGGACGTGAACGGTAAAGGTCGATGCATCGATGCTGAGGTTCACCAAATCGCCAACTTGCTTGGCTGCACGTAGGGCTTGGGCAAGGGCCGCACCATCAATTTCAATCGAGGATGGGATGTCAATGCTTGGCAGATTTGGGGAGTTCACCGTACTGGCATCCAGCGGGCGGATGTTTCGGTCGATCTTACCCAGGTTCAGGGTGAGGACACCCGTATCGACGGTGTACGCCATATCAATGAGGTCATCAGCCCCACCGAGGCTGATTAATTCCTTGACCTTACGCAATTCCAATGCAAGATCTGTTTCTTCCAATTCCCAACTGTCAAAGGCCGCTGCATCGACTTTCATGTCGATCATGGCCACGTGGGATGCATCCACTACTGTGGCTTGCATTTTATCTTCCTTGAACTCGAAGCGTGCGTCTTCAACGACGACGTTCAAAGTTTCAACGATCTTGTTCATCAAGTCCTGCCGGGCTGTGACGTTCAACATGAGTTCATCCCTCTCTAATCTCTAGCCCATCGCGACGGCTTATGAACTTAGCACAAAGAGGACCATGAAAGGAAGCCTTCATGCGCGGTTTTTGCATGATACCAAATTCTCCGCGCACATGGATGAAATTTTATATCCGAGATACTCCAGTGAATATTCATGAACAACAACACTCACCGCAGAATTGCTTTCCTGCTGACTAGTCTGCTCCTGTTATCTGGATGCCTTGGCGGAGCGGGAGAAACTGACGAAAGTGAAGGTGCAGGACTTATTCCAACGGCACAGGGGAGCGAGACTACGGTCGTCAATGGAAATTACCTCCCCATGGTACAAGGCGAGCAAATAGGGCTCACAATCGAGAATGTTTCATGGGCATGGGAAAATGAAACGACGACCGTAACAACCACGTCCGCTAACGGGACAACGACCAATACAACTGAAACAACCTCGAGTTTCTATAACGGCACCCTGTTGGGAATGAACGTTACCTTGTACCATAGCGCCATGGACCCAGATGGAGGGCCACTTGCCATGGGTTGGGACATGAACCTTGATGGAATCGTGGACGTCCCTGTTGGTGACAACTCAGGATTTACGACTGTACATCTCGGACTCAGCGAATGGCACAACATCCCTTCCACTGAAATGAAAATCACAACTGCTGCATTCATCGCAACCGACAGTATGGGTGACAGAGGCGTGGCAATGGTTGATATTTATTCAACCACTCCCCAAGGCCCATGGTCTCAAATTGGCACTATCGATGGAAACCATGCATTCTATGCATTTAGCGGAAAGGACGCACAAGG
>QQSD01000038.1 GCA_003602485.1 Candidatus Poseidoniales archaeon
AACAAAGAGTTCACACCCTTTGAAGCCATTCGCCACTACTCTGACCCTGTCGTAACGGTCGCTGTTGAACCCAAGAGCATGAAGGACCTTCCAAAGTTCATTGACGCTCTACGCTCGCTCGCCAAAGCCGACGCATCGCTACAAGTAACCACGAACCAAGAAACTGGAGAAGCTCTTTTGGCAGGAATGGGTGAGCTCCACCTTGAAATCACTGTCTACCGTATTGAGGAAGAACAGAATATCAAGGTCAAAGTCAGCCCGCCTATTGTGGTCTACCGAGAAGGTATCGAGGGAAGCAACCGTGGTAACTCGTTCGAAGGAAAGTCGCCAAACCGTCACAACCGATTCATGTTTGAAATCGAAGCATTACCAGAGGAAGTTGTCGCAGCGCTACGTGCTGGAGACTTCGGAGACGGACCAGTCCGCTCGAACGATGCCAAGGAAGTAGGCAACAAGTTCGGAGAACTTGGTATGGAACGAGACACCATGCGTAAAATCTATGCTATCAAGGGATCAAACGTCCTGGTCAATGATACCAAGGGTATTCAGAACCTTCACGAGACACGCGAATTGATCATTGAAGCCTTCAACGAAGTCTGTGTAAAGGGACCAATCGCAGACGAACCTGTTCAGGGAATGTACGTACGCTTGGTTGATGCAAAACTCCACGAAGATGCAATTCACCGTGGTCCTGCTCAAACAATCCCAGCTGTCCGAAACGGTATCAAAGGGGCCATGATGCGAGCACGCACTGTATTGCTCGAACCCATGCAAAAAGCATTCATCTCAGTACCAAATGATTGGCTCGGCCAGGTGACTCGTGAAGTTACCACTCGACGTGGAATCATCGAAGACATGCCTTCAGAAGGTAACGTGACTACTGTTGTTGGCGTCATCCCTATTGCAGAGACCTTTGGATTCTCTAACGACATCCGTGCAGCCTCTCAAGGCCGCGCAGTATGGAATACGGAAAACCTTGGTTTCGAGATTTTGCCCCCACAATTGTTTACCAAGGTTGTTGGAGAAATTCGTCAAAGGAAGGGTCTGAAGCCAGAACCCAACCCCGAATCCTATTACTCAGATTGAGGTTGGAAGATGGCTCACGTCATCGGTTTGCACGTCAATCCTGACGGCGGTGTGCCCAAGCACCCTGTGGACTCGTTATCAGTGACCATGAGTGAAGGTTGCATCGGTGATCGACAAAATGATTTGAAACATCACGGAGGGCCTCAACGGGCGATTTGCCTCATGCAATGGGAACTCATGCAGGAATTACAAGCTGCTGGCCACCCCATTCATCCAGGTTCAACCGGTGAAAACTTGCTCATCAAAGGATTGGAGCGTGATGAACTCCATGTTGGGGCTATGCTATCAATTGGAACGAATGTTATTATAGAAATCACAGGTGATGCACCTCCCTGTAAAACCATAAGAAACTCATTTTTGGATGGTCGCTTCAAGGCTCTGAGCCACGTTATTGAACCTCAGAACACACGGTGGTATGCTCGCATCAATAACGAGGGTGAAATTGACCTCAACGACATTGTAATGAAGATTAATGAATCCGGGCAAGCTGGAAGTCAGTAAGTTCCCGGAGTGCAACGAGGGCAGGTCCTTCTCCTAGCATGTCCAGGCATTCATGAGCCTTGGCATGATAAGATTCAGCTCGAGAGCGAGCATATTGAATCGAGCCAAGTTCTTCAAGAGCAGCTAATCCATCTTTGAGCCCTTCAGGCGTCACGGCTTCGCCTTTGCCAAGAACGTTCAGCAAGCGTTTCTTGGCTGGACTATCGGGTTGGTCAAGCGCGTGAATCACCATCAGCGTGCGTTTTCCTTGCGCAACATCGGACCCTGCGGGTTTACCCAATGTTTCTGAATCTGAGAGAATATCAATTAAATCATCCATGAGTTGGAAGCATAATCCAAGAGCGAGCCCCCACTGTGACATGAGGTCAATGGTTTCTTGACTTCCACCAGATATGCGTGCTCCTATCTCCGAACATATTTGGAACATGACTGCGGTTTTTCCTTCAATCATTTCAATATAATTTTCTTCTGAGACATCAAGACGTTCTTCGAATTCAATGTCCATTTGTTGGCCTTCACTCACTCTGCGGACCATCCATGCGATTCGATTGACAAGTGGTGCAACATCTTCTGGTTCGAGGTTTTCAGCCATCACCAATCTTTCGAAGGCAATAGCGAGCATAGCATCTCCTGCGTTAATGGCTGTTGGCATCCCGTATTCTACATGGACAGCATTCCGACCGCGTCGAATTTCATCATCATCCATGATGTCATCATGAACGAGAGTGAAGCTGTGTACGGTTTCTATTGCAGCACCGATGTCGAGAAGTCCTGAATGTGAATCGCCGACAGCTTTTGCAACAAGCCAAGGTAGAGTCGCTCGCATACGTTTCCCTCCTCCTTCAATGAGGTGCATCATGGCATTCCCCAAACGTTCATGGCGAGACGCCCGAAGACTGCTTTCGATTCGTTGTTCAATAAGCGGTTTGACTTCCATGATGGAGGTCAACAGGTCGGCCCCTTCCGCATTAGGCAGCATGTGGGTTACATCACCCATGTCGTGAATAAGGTCGTCATTCATCTTCAACAGGGCGGATCGGTCGTTGTGGTGATTCCACCAATCTTCGGTCATGATACGAGCTGCAATGCAGCGAAACCATGGGGCAATTGCTTCATCTGCTTCGCGTTCTTCGAGAAGCAATGCTTCCATCTCCTCATAATCTACCCAGCGTACTGTTGCGATCTCGTTTGGATTGGGATTGATTTCTACATCCGCAGTCAGCATCAGAATGTGATCTAATTCTCGTTCAATCCAATCTTGATTCATGCGTGCGGAGTACCGCATTTTTGTCATGAATACAAAATCATCAACATGAAGAGATGAGGGGTCAATTCCCAATTCCTGTTCGAGTTTACGAATCGCAGCCTTCTTCGTCCCGACATAGTCTGTATCATTCAGTTCCTCATCCGAATGAAGTGGATGTGAACAGCATGAATTGGCCCAGACGTTGGGGAAAGTCACTTTGTCACTCGATCGCTGTTGGAGGAGGAGTTTACCTTCAGAATTAAACAAGAGCACACTGAAGGCTCGATGGTAGGATCCAGAGCCTTGATGAGCGTCAATTTTAGAGACTGGTCCGATGACATTGTCATGCTCATCAACCTGGATGAGTGCCTCAGCCATGAGTGCTGCTTGATGTTCATTGTGATTTGACAGGATTTCTACTTGACCTTCATCGAGGTCAATGCTTGGAACATCGTCAATCCCATAACCAGACATAATGCTCCCACGCTACTGTGAGCGCGGAGGCTACATGAAGAGTTCTCCGATGAATCATGATAGGATAAGTTGTGTACCGACGACAGGAAGCCCCATACATGCTTCTTGCACTCTGCATCCGATTTCACCACTCACTAACCAAACTTCCACGCCAGCTTCCAGTGCTTCAAAACCACGGGCAACTTTCAAACCAATTCCACCAGTTACATCCATGTTCGTTTGATGCTCTCCCACAAAGACATCATTCGGCGTAAGTTCTGAAAGTAATTCTGGGCTTGGGTTTTTGTCACTTGGAGGTGATGCCAAGACGCCCTCGACTCCACCCATCGCGAAGACAAGCCGTTCAACTCCATTTATTTCATCAGCCATGCGTTTGACAAGATCATCGCCTGAAAGGATTCCAAATTCTCTGGGTGATTCACAGTCGACTACATCCCCAAATGTCACCATAACGATGCCTTTTGGTGCCTGTTCAAAGAAGGCCAAGTCTCCCTCAAAGTGCGGGCCAGTCCCCCGAGCCCACTGATGTGGTGGAAGCGCAACTGCAGAGATGTCGCGTCGGGTCAGTGCTTCAACTACGTGCTGATTGAGCTCAAGCATGTCTTGTCGTACTTCCGTAACCGCCTCATGTTGTGAGAGTGGGTGGAATTCAACCTCCGGTAGAAAACCCTCTGCCAACCGGTACTTCTTCGCCTTAAGATGGCCAAATGAACCTGCCCCGTGGACAAGAAGAACATCGAGTCCCTCTTCGAGACAGGCATGCAATTGTTCTGCAAGTAGGTCGAGAATATCGGTTCGAACCGTTTTCATCTGGTCTTTTTCCGTGATGAGTCCTCCTCCCCATTTGAGAACAACTCGCTCACGCATGTCACGGCCAGTGGTGTCAAATTGAAGAGCATACCGCCGCTTCTCAGAACCGAGCAAGGATTGATGAGGCAAGGCGCACGAGCGTGGGGCATGGCAGAGTCACCCAATATGGATGAATTCATGCGTCACCTGCAAGTTTGTGTTGAAGAAGCACGCACCATTGCCGATACACAGGAACGAGAGCAACGTTTGTGGCAACTTGAATCGGCACTTCAAGAAGCGATCATCTACAAGAATCGATATGAGGAATTACAACGCCACGGTATTGACCCCGTCCGACTCGTTGAATCGGAAATAGGTCAATCCACCGCCCCTGCACCAAAGAAAGTAGAGGCTCTGATGACTGGACATGTTCACTGTGCTACATGCAAAGCAGTGTTAGAGGCAGATCTTGATTTTTGCCCAGCCTGTGGGTCTCAAAAATCTTGAGATTCACTCTTCTTCTTCAAGACGTACCCATTCTTCGACGATTTCGACGATCATTGGGTCAGTATCTTCAACTTGGTAGAGATATTCTCCGGGAACCTCGTCGGTTAGGAATACCGTTGTGCCTGCACGGTAAATGGTATGGCCGTCGGCGATAGCACGTGTGGTATCCACCTCAAGAATTGCAGGGCGATGAATTCGAACATGTCCGGCATCCATGGCGTTGCGAATGGAGCGCGATAAGTGAACATTCTTTCGGTCACCAGCTGTGATTCCATATTCGAGAAGTGTCTCAAGCTCTTCGGTCTGGCACGGGTAGTAGAGTACCTCTGGGATGTCATCGGTTGGGAGGTCCAAATCCAATTCAATAGAATGACCATAGGTCGCTCGCATCATTTCATTTTCAACTTGATAGCGTCCTTTTTCATCAGCGTTAGCAATTGCTTCAAAATGCCATGCACGCAGCCAATGGTAGTGGCGTCGTTGCTTACCAATTGCCTCCGACAATTCACGTGCATTGACCCATCCGTTGATGTCCATTTCCACATTGAATTTTTCAGGTGCGTGTCGCAAAACAAGGGCGAGTATACGGCCCAGTGAGTTTGCTTCTCGGTCGCTCATGATGAATTTTCCTTCGTCGTTACAGACTGGGCAATTCGTTCCGGAAAAATGTCCGTGGCTTCTGCATTGGCGTAGCATAATCCGACGGGAGTGCAACCTATTCAAGAACCCTGCGGGTTAAAACAACAAAGAAATCACATACGATAGCACTCTAAACGAGCGAGTGTATGAAATGCCTCCTCCCCGTCGCCTGCTTATGGTTGATGTTGCCGTCATTGGTGCTGGTCAAACCAAATATGGAAATCACGCTCTCGGCCTGAAAGGAATGTGGGCTGAAGCTGCCGAGCGCGCCTTTACGAGCATTGACGGGGATTTCAGCCCCTCTCAAGTTGATGAGGCATTTATTGGTAGCATTGCATTTGGTGGTTCTCAACTGGGGAATACCGCAGCATTACTAACAGAGCATTCGGCGATGGATGGTGTGCCTGTTCGTCGGGTTGAAAATGCGTGTGCCTCATCTGGCTTTGCATTCCGAGATGCTTGGATGGCGATAAAGAGTGGTGAGGCAGACATTGTTGTAGCCGGAGGAATCGAGAAGATGAACGATTTAACACCCGAACGCAAACGCTACTGGCTTGGAGTTTCGGGAGACACTGAATGGGAACGGTTGGCAGGATTGACCTTTCCAGGCACCTATGCCCTCATGGCAAGGCGGCATTTCCATGAATTCGGGTCAACTCATGATGATCTTGTAAATATCAGCGTGAAAAACCACCTCCACGGCTCAATGAATAAACTAGCACACATCCAAAAAGAAGTCTCGTTCGAAAAGGCATCAAATGGGTTCATGGTCGCAGACCCACTCACGCTCTACGACTGTTGTCCGACTTCTGATGGAGCATCGTGTGTCATCCTTGCGGCAGATCATGTGGTACGTGAGTTCACGGACTCCCCCGTGTGGGTTCTCGGTTCAGGTGCAGCCTCGGATCATCTGGCACTTCACGACCGACCATCTATTACTCAATTACGAGCAACTGCAGCATCCTCAAAACGCGCTTACAGTCAGGCAGGGATTACATCTAACGATGTGGATTTCGCAGAAGTTCACGATTGTTTTACCATTGCTGAACTCATGGCAACTGAAGACCTTGGATTTGCAGAACGAGGGGCTGGAGGTCAATTTGCTCGCGATGGAAGTGGGATTCTCAATCAAGGGCCAGTGACCATTAACCCAAGCGGGGGTCTCAAATCTAAAGGGCATCCTCT
>QQSD01000039.1 GCA_003602485.1 Candidatus Poseidoniales archaeon
TTAAAACGCTCGTCCCATTCTCCTTTTGCAATGATCTCGAGGGCTTCATTGGCCCAATGACCGTCGACCTTCACACGCATTGACACGCAGGTTCCGATAACCTCTCGTGTTTGCGCCTTCAGGTCAGCACCGGTCAAATGACCGAGTCCAGCCTTCTCACGAGCCACTTCCATGGCTTTTTCGAGGGGCAGGTCCTCAGTCGCGGCGTCGAGACTACCGTTGCACTTTTGCACTCCAAGCGCCTTGATTATTAGCTTTGAAGTCCATGGCTTTGGCATTGTCTCAACTCCTTCCATACGAACGTAGGCATCCATCCGACCAAACACCCCTATTTAATCGCGCCGCGGCGAAGGTGTACTCATTAAGATGGGAAGGTGTATGAACCATTAACCATTTTTTTTATAACAAACGAGCCCCGCCTCTAAGTTATGAAGCACGCCCTACGAATCATCGCTCTCCTCCTCAGCGCCCTCATGCTAACGGCCATTCCGCCGATTGAAGGGAGTTCAAGCGGCATTCACAGTCAAGCCAGTAGCGGTTGTACTTGCCATCAAACCACCATCGCACCGTCCATCAGCGAAAATTTCCCATCCACCTACAACGGCGGCCAAACTTACAACATCCAAATTTCAGTGAGTGGTTATGCTGGAAGCAACGGAGGATTCAATGTCATGGTCGACAAAGGTACGCTCTCCGCCCCCGGCGTTGGCATCATGTCTGTAAAGGTCGACAGCGCTGGTACTTCTGTAACCCACACCACCAACTCCTACCGCTCCTGGGCCTTTGACTGGACTGCTCCTTCATCAGGAAGCGGGGCTGTAACTGTCGACATCGCCGCAGTAGCAGCCAACGGGGCCAACGGAAATTCTGGCGATGCGAAAGACCAGATGCAACTTACCATCCCAGAACCGGGACCCACGAACACCGCTCCAACGGCCACCAATGTCTTCATCAGTGACGGCCCAGCTCCTGCTCCTGCCATCACACAGGCTTACTACGACGTTGACCTGTTTGCCAATTATGACTTCAATGACCCTGACGGCGACCCCGATACATCCTCAGAAATACGCTGGATGAACAGCGGCGTCACAGCAAGTCAGCACAATGACCAACCGATCCTTCCACAAGCCAGCACCACAATTGGTGACCTCTGGACCATGTCCGTGACGCCCAATGACGGCACCGACTTGGGCTCGACGGTCACGTCGACCAACACCGTTGAGATCATCGATTACGACGCTGACAGTGACGGGTATGGAGACCAGAGCGACGCCTTCCCTAACGACCCAAGCGAGTGGCTTGACACCGATGGCGACGGCGTGGGCGACAATACTGACGACTTTGATGACGATGCCACACAAACCACTGACACCGACGGTGACGGATACGGAGACAACGCCTCGGGCAACGACCCCGATGCATTCCCCAACGACGAAGAGGAATGGAGTGACATGGACGAGGATGGAACCGGTGACAATGCTGATGCCTTCGATAATGATGCTACTCAGACGACTGACACCGACGGTGATGGTTACGGCGACAATCCAGCGGGCAACAACCCCGACGCTTTTCCCAATGATGCAAACGAATGGCAGGATACAGACGGAGACGGTGTAGGTAACAATGCTGACGCTTTCGACAATGATGCTACTCAAACGACCGACACCGACGGTGACGGATACGGTGACAACGCTGCAGGAACGAACGCAGATGCCTTCCCTAACAACCCGGCTGAATGGGCTGACAACGACGGCGACGGCACGGGAGACAATGCAGATTGGGATGACGACGATGCAACCCAAATTGCTGACACTGATGGTGATGGTTACGGTGACAACGCTGCAGGTAACAACCCAGACCTGTTCCCCAGTGACGTGAACGAGTGGAACGACACCGACGGTGATGGCGTGGGCGACAATGCCGACGTCTTCCCCAACGATGCTTCCGAAACCGTAGACTCCGACGGTGACGGCGTGGGTGACAATGCCGACGTCTTCCCCAACGATGCTTCAGAATCAATGGATACTGATGGCGATGGTGTTGGCGATAACGCTGACGCTTTCGACGAAGATGCTACACAAGCCACCGACACAGACGGTGACGGATACGGTGATAGTCCGCAAGGAACTAATTCCGATGCCTTCCCAACCGATGCTACCCAGTGGGTGGACACCGACAACGACGGATACGGCGACAATCCAGATGGAACCGACGCTGACGTCTTCCCCAACAACCCTGCTGAATGGGCTGACAGCGACGGTGATGGAGTCGGTGACAACGCTGACGCCTTCCCCGAAGATGCCAACGAGACACTTGACACCGATGGCGACGGCATGGGTGATAACGAACAAGCCATCCTTGAGGCACAACAAGCCAAGGATGAGGAAGAAGCAGCCGCAGCACGCCAGCAAATGTTGGTTGGCAGCGGTCTTGCAATGCTCGTGATCACCGCTGGAGTTGTGCTCTTCTTGCGTCGCCGTATGGCTTCAGACAGTGAATTGGATGAGCCGGCCAAGGATTTCTCCCTACCAGGTTTGCCTTCCATGAACGCTCAACCTGCTGGCGAACCAATGGATACTGCATCGGCCTACCAGCCGCAACCCGCCTATGAAACACAACAAGCCTACCAGCCTGTAGCTGAACCGATGGCAACTCAACCTGTTGATGACAGCGCTTTGGGGGCCTTCATTGAAAGCACTCCAGTCGCAGAACCAACTCCTGTAGCCGCGCCTGTGACTGTTGCTGCTGAGGTCACCGTTGTCAACGAGTGGACCGATGAAAACGGCCACACCTGGCGAGTCATGAGCGACGGCTCAAACCGCTGGTGGAACGGTACAGACTGGCAAAAGGTCTGAGTCGCACTGGTATACTTCCTGCGCGGTTGGAACTGAACAGGAGTATAAGAGTCGCAAAAATGACCGCACAAGCATGGACCTGCCCGCCCACTTGGCTGAACGGTGTCAATGGCTCACGGAAGGGCAAACTCCCACCGGAGAAGGACCCGTTGTCGTCTGGCTGAAGTCCTCGTTTCGAACACATGAACATCCAGCAGTGGATGTTGGGAGATGGATAGCCCACCATCAAAAACGGCAACTCCTGGTGTACCACGGACTTGACGAACGCTATCCGCACGCCTCGTTGCGTCACCACAACATGATTCTCGATGCGGCGGTAGACATGCACCGGGGCTTTGAAACGCAGGGCATCCGTTATGCCTTCCATCTGGCACGTAAGGGTCACCGCCCTGCCGTCATGGCCGCTTTTGCAAAGCAAGCCAGCATGATCATCACCGACCTCTTTCCACTTCCACCGTGGACCGATTGGGTTCGTAGCGTGGCAGCAAAGGCTCGCTGTCCGGTCGTCGAAGTGGACTGCCACTGCGTCATTCCGATGCCACTTTACGGCCGTTCTGTGGACCGCCCGTACAAGTTCCGAGATGGAACAAAGCGACTGAGAAAGCAGCGAGTTCAGCGGTCGTGGCCAATCCTCGACCTAGCACCGGAAGCATACGGCGGCGAACTCCCCTTCACCGAACTTCATGTGGAGCCTCAGCTCACGACTCCAGCCCAACGCTGGGACCTCCTGCGTCAGTGTGAGATTGACCCTACCGTTCATCCACTCTGGCGTGTGCGGGGAGGTGAAATCACTGCCCTTGAGCGCTGGGAGGCCTTCAAGGAAAAGGGGTTGAGCGGCTACGCCCGAAGGCGAAACAATGCTGCTGACCAGAATGGCGTTTCACGGTTATCAGCCTTCATCCACTACGGTATGATTTCAACGATGAAAATCGCCCGTGAATGTGCAGAGGTCGGGACAAAATCTGCTGATAAGTACCTCGATGAACTTCTGGTATTCCGAGAACATGCATGGCATCATATCGCTTCAACAAACGATCCTTACGGCAAACACAACTTACCCGAGTGGGCGAGAATTTCCTGGCAGTCAACCTTGGACGACCCGCGAACGACGACCTACACCTTTCGTGAACTCGAGCGAGGTAAGGTCCACGACCCGCTTTGGGCTGCTTGCCAATCCTCATTGTTGCGTCATGGTGAACTTCACAACAATGTGAGGATGACATGGGGCAAATCGATTGCCTTGTGGACGCCTGATGTTGAGACCTCCATGGAACAAGGGCAGGCTCTCAACGACAAGTACGCTCTCGACGGACGCGACCCCTCTTCGGTGGTCGGTGTTCAGTGGTGCCATGGTCTCTTTGACCGGCCCTTCCATCCGCCCGCCCACATCCTTGGACTGGTCCGACAACGTGATTCTCGTACTCATATGAGTCGACTGGACATGGACGGCTTTACACGTGTCACCAACGCTCCAGTAGCGGAAACTGAGGAACCTCTCATCGTGATTGGGGCTGGTTTAGCAGGTGCAGTCGCGGCCCGTATTCTGAAGGATTACGGCTTTGATGTTCTGGTTCTGGATAAGGGAAGAAGGGTCGGTGGGCGATATTCACAACGGCGTCTTGACGAGGTCGTCGTAGCCCACGGAGCACGCCAACTGGATGCATGGCCTCAATTTCTCGATGCGTGGAAGCAAGATGCGATCCTCAAAGGGCACATCAAAATTGAGGGCGACAGTATGTATCTCTGCGATGGTCCGGCCTACATAGCCGAACTTCTTGATGGCATTGAAGTCCTGAACAGTATCACAGTAACTGGCGTTGAGCGAGAAGGAAGCCTCTGGTCTGTCAGAGATGATGATGGCTTCGTTTGGAAGGCAAGCGGTGTGCTCCTCACTGCCCCTCTTCCTCAACTTCACACCATGATGGAGCATGCACCTCCTTCGTGGGAGCATCACACCTACATGCCAACATGGTCTGTCATCATCGCCAGTTCAGAACCCGTTCCAACCTCGTTGCGAGAACGCCTTGAAGAGCTTAACATCCATACTGAGAGCAACGATGACCCCCGCGGCTTGGTCGTTCACCTCCCTGAACAATGGAGCGTAGAACACCTCGAATTCCAACGAAGTGATGTTGTTGACAGCCTCTTGTCCATGATTGGTTCGGGCGATGAACACATCAACGGTTGGATGAAGGCGAGTTCCCTCCATGCCCACCGCTGGCGCTATGCTCGCGCCGCAACACGTGGAGAACGTGCCAACCTACCCCTTTTCGTAGAGGCTGGAGATGCATGGGCTGAGCCTGTTGGTACAGCTGGGGCAGCACTCAGTTCCGCTGCTTGGGCTGCAGCTGATTTGGCGTGGCAGTGTAGCCACACACTCAAGCCCAGCAAACGAAGGATTCAACAAACTTTGATGTGATGTTGCCCCCAAAAATATTCCTGCACGGAGAGCAGATTTCCCCGTAGGGGAAAACATGAAAGCACGGCCTCCAGTAAGATAATGCATGGAAGATGAAATTGCACCTGCGCCGCAATCTATCGTCATCCAAGCCGGCACACCTGCGCCGATTGAAATCGCAACAGCACCACCCGAACAAGTTGAGGCTCAAACAGAGG
>QQSD01000004.1 GCA_003602485.1 Candidatus Poseidoniales archaeon
CGTAAGACAACCGTTTGGGTCACACGACCCACTCCTGGTGCACATTCCCTTGAGCACTGCATGCCATTGACCCTCGTGGTTCGTGACATGCTTGGACTCGCAAAGAGTGCCCGTGAAGTTCGCCACATTCTCCACAACGAGTTGGCCAAGGTCGACGGACGTGTGGTCAAAGATACCCGCCGTGGTGTTGGTATCATGGATGTTTTGACTCTGGGCGAGGATAACTACCGCTGTATTCTTGACCACAACGGACGTCTTCGTTACCGACCTATCTCTGCGAAGGAAGCAGGATGGAAGGTTTGCCGAATTGAAGGGAAAACCACCATCAAGGGCGGAAAGACCCAACTCAACCTTCACGATGGACGTAACATCATCGTCGACGATCCTAAGGAGTACAACACCGGAGACTCACTAAAACTCAACCTTCCAGACCAAAAGGTCCTCGAGCACATCCGCTTCGGAGAAGGAACTCGCTGCTACCTCATCGGTGGTGCCCACGTCGGCTCTACTGCAGAAGTCAGTGAATATGTCGAGAAGCGCTCCAGCATGCCCAATGAAGTGCAATTCGGAGACTTCGGTACTGTTGTTCGCAACGTCTTCGCTGTCGGAGATGCCAGCCTTCCCCTCACGGAGGTGGCTGAATGAGCGCTGCCGTCAATCCAATGAGTCAACTACGTGTGACCAAGGTCTGCGTGAACATTGGTGTTGGTGAAGGTGGAGAACGCCTTGTCAACGCTGAAAATGTCCTTCAAATGGTCACCGGTGTCAAGCCTCAACGCACCCTCGGTCGCATTCAAAATCGTGACTTAAAGGTTCGAATTGGTGCACCAATCGGTTGCAAAGCTACCATGCGTAATCAAGCGGTCATCCAAGAGTTCCTTACCAACGCTTTCAACTGCCGAGAAAACACCATCCCGGCGTGGAACTTTGACGGACAGGGCAACCTTTCCTTCGGTATTCGTGACTACACGGATTTCCCAGGACAAAAATACGATCCCGACATCGGAATCTTTGGTATGGACATCAACGTCGTCGTTGAGCGTCCAGGTCACCGAGTCAGTCGCCGCCGACGAGCCAAGCGCAAGGTCGGTACACACCATCGTGTCTCTGCTGATGAGTCACGCTTGTGGTTTGTTGAGAACTTTAACATCAGTATCTTGGAGGAATGAATATGGCAAGAGATCATGGAATTCGAATTGGACGAACAGTAGGATGCCGACGCTGCAACCGCAAGCGTGGTATGATCCGTCGACACGGTCTACGTGTGTGTCGACAATGTTTCAGAGACATCGCACCCGAAATCGGGTTCAAGAAAATGAATTGAGGAGGGGTAAAGTATGCAATTTGATCCATTGAATGACGCTCTAGTCAAAATCTACAACGCCGAACAGGCTGGAAAATTTGACGTTGAACTAACACCAGCATCGAAGTTGCTGGGCAACGTGCTCAACATTATGCAAACATCCGGCTATGTTGGCGAAATTAATCGTGTTGAAAACGGCCGTGGCGATGCCTATGTCGTTGAACTGCGAGGTACAATCAACCGCTGTGGTACGGTCAAACCCCGTCACAGCGTTCGTCGCCAAGAATATGAGAAGTGGGAGACACGTTACCTCCCTGCCCGAGATTTCGGCCTTCTTATCTTGACGACCAACTCCGGCGTGATGCATCACTACGATGCAAAGGACGCTCGAATCGGCGGCAAATTGCTGGCCTACGTATATTGAGGTGAATAACATGGTAAAACTCGACAGAATCGAACACTCCGTAACCATCCCTGAAGGTGTAACAGCCAATGTCAGCGAAGATGGCGTCGTAACTATCACAGGTCCTAAGGGAAGTCTCAATCGTTCCTTCCAAAGCGACGTGGTCAACCTTCTTGAAGATGGTAACGGACTTATTGTCCGTGTAGACCTTCCTCGACGCAAGCAACGTGCTCTTGCTGGAACCTGGAATGCCCACCTCCACAACATGGTCAAAGGCGTCACAGATGGCTTCACCTACAATCTGAAAGCCTTCTACTCTCACTTTCCAATGACAATGGCAGTGAAAGGCGACACCTTCACCGTGAACAATTACTTTGGTGAGCGTGTACCACGAACCGCTAAGATCCTCAACAACGTTGATGTGAAAGTTTCAAACAAGACTGAAATTACCGTGACGGGCATTGACAAAGAAGCAGTTGGTCAAACAGCAGCAAACATTGAACGATGCACGACCGTCAAGAACAGAGACCGCCGTGTCTTCCAAGACGGCATTTATCTACTGAACAAGGAGTGATTGAGATGGCAGAAGAATACGAATCAATGACAGTTGCACAACTCAAAGAGTTGCTCAAAGAGCAAGACCTTCCAGTGTCTGGTAAGAAAAGCGATCTCATCGCTCGTCTGACCGAGGCTGCTGGAGTCGCCCCTGAACCTTCAGAGCCCGAAGCAGAGGCTTCCGCTGATACGGAAGATTCCTGGGACGATGAAGACTGGGATGACGAAGAAGAAGCCGTTTACATGGTCAAGCAAAAGCCAGTCCTCGATGAGGCTACCAAGGCTGCACTTGCTCTTCGTGCCGCACAAAAGAAGAAGACACCCTCCTTCCGCCGAACAGAGTGGTTCCGCTACAAGCGTCTTTCACGCTCCGGATGGCGTGCCCCTCACGGTATGGATAACAAGCAACGCCGCAATTACAAGTACCGTGGCTCGCTTGTTCGCATCGGCCACGGAAAAGTGGCTGCTGCTCGTTTCCTTCACCCCTCTGGTTTCAAGGAAGTCATGGTCCAAAATATGAACGATTTGGAATCGATGGACCCAGAAACACAAGCTGCTCGTGTGGGTGCCACCGTTGGTGGACGAAAGCGAGAACACATTTACTCACGTGCCGATGAACTCGGGATTCGTGTGTTGAACCGACGGAGGGATGTTTGATGCAAATCACCAACCAAAAGCGTATTGCTGCTCGATTGCTCAAGTGCGGTGTCAACCGTGTGTGGATCAACCCATCCTTTGTTGACCAAGTCGCATCTGCAGTACAGACTGACGATATCCGTGAATTCATTGACGAAGGCTGGATTAAGGCTAAGCCGGTGAAGGGAACTTCTCGTGTCCGTGCCCGTGCCCGTCTTGAACAAAAGAAGAAGGGACGCCGTAAGGGACAAGGAACTCGATCCGGGTCATCCAATGCCCGTAACCCTCGTAAGAACCGCTGGATGCGCACCATTCGCAGCCAACGCCGTGTTCTCAAGGAACTTCGTTCTGAAGATACCATCGAACCTTCACAATACCGCCGTTACTATCTCAAGGCCAAGGGTGGTTCATACCGTTCAATTGCACACATGCGCTCTCAGATGGTTCTTGAGGGTGTTAGCTTTCCCGGAGGTGATGAGTGATGGCAGGAAATAACCGCCGCTCAATCTTCCGACGCCGTCAAGCCGGTTTGACCGACTACCGACGCCGTCTCAAGTTGCTCCGTGGTCGCAAGCCAAGGGCCGTAGTTCGTGTTTCCAACACGCGCACGACCTGCCAACTGGTGACCTGGGCTGCCAACGGTGACCTCGTCACGGTCTCCAAGACCGGTACCGACCTCGTGAAAAAGCACGGATGGCCGACTGATGGCTCATTGAAGTCTGTTCCAGCATCCTACCTCGTCGGCTTTGCCATGGGCAAGGCTGCAGTAGCAAACGGAGCCACTGAAGCCGTACTCGATATTGGCCTTGCTGCCAGTTCTCGTGGCGGACGTGTTTACGCTGCTCTCAAGGGCATGGTAGATGCAGGTCTTGACATTCCTCACAGCGACGACGTCTTCCCCGATGAAGACCGTCTGAACGGCACCCACATGAACGAAGGTGTCGCAAAAGCTGTTGAATCCACAAAGAAATCCATAGAGGGGGCTTACTGATGACTGATGAAGAACACGTTCCAACCATGGCGCCAGGTTTGATGCAAGCCTACGCTCCTGAAGAAACAGATGAAGCTCCAGATAACCGTCGCCGACGACGAAATCAATATGACCCGATTGCAAACCTTCGAAAGTGGGAACCACGCACTCGTCTTGGTGCTGCGGTCATGGCTGGAAAAATCATCTCCTATGAGGCTGCATTGGCCTCAGGTCTTCCAATCCGTGAAGTGCAAATTGTTGATGCTTTGATTCCTAACCTCGAAGATGAAGTGATTTCAGTGAACATGATTCAACGCATGACTGACAGTGGACGACGTGTTCGTTTCAACGTCATGGCCTGTGTTGGTAACCGTGACGGCTATGTCGGTCTTGGTATGGCCAAGGCCAAAGAGGTCGCAACAGCAATCCAAAAGGCCATCACAGCAGCGAAACTCAACCTGATTCGTGTGCAACGTGGAAACGGTTCCTGGGAATCATCTCCCGGACCCGGTAACACCGTACCTTTCAAGGTCAACGGACGTTCAGCATCTACACGTGTTACACTCATGCCTGGCGCAAAGGGTAAGGGGCTTGTGATCGGTGAAACTGGCAAGCGAGTTCTCGAACTTGCTGGTATTGAAGACGTGCTGTCCCGGACCAAGGGACAAACCCGCACAACCATCAATTATGCTGCTGCAACCTTCAATGCACTTCAAAACATCAACACCACACGCATCTCCAAGACGCAACGTGAAAATCTCTACATTCATTCAGGGAGGAAATTGTAATGGCATTTATTGTAGTACGAGCACGAAGTGACGTGAAGGTCGAACGAGGCATTCGCGAAACCATGCATCACATGAATCTCACACGTGTGAATCACGCAGTGATTATCCAAGACAACCCACAATACCGTGGGATGCTTCAGAAGGCTAAGGACTACATCACGTGGGGCGAAGCTGACGTCGCTCTTGTTGAGCGTATGTTGACTGAGCGAGGCCGCATGGCCGGGAACGCTCCTTTGACTGATGCCATTGTTTCTGAGCACACCGAATACAAGACCATTGCAGCCTTTGCAAAGGCGATTGTGGCTGGTGAAGCAAAGGTCAAAGATGTTCCAGACTTGAAGCGCGTCTTCCGTCTCCACCCACCTACGGGTCCAAAGGGATGGGGCGGCATCAAGCGAAGTTACGTCGTCGGAGGGGCTTTGGGCTCCCGTGGCGATGAAATTGGTGCGCTCGTTGAGCGAATGATTTGAGGTGAATAAGATGGGAACAAAAGCAAATAAGCATCGTGGACGAAACCGTTACCACGGTCGAGGCAAGAAAGCCGGTCGAGGCGCAGGTAAGCGTGGTGGCCGTGGAAATGCTGGTATGAACAAGCACCGTGTCATGACACGAATCAAGTACATGCCTGGCCATTGGGGTATGCACGGATTCAACCGCGACCCTTCACTCCGTACGGTCTACGTGACGGCCAATGTCGGCCAACTTGAAGAAATGGCCAACGGCGAGAAGAGCATCAATCTAACCGCCATGGGCATTGACAAACTCCTCGGAAGCGGCCAAATGCGCACCGCCATTACGGTGATTGTGGACGAGGTCAGCGCCCGAGCACTCGAGAAGATCGAAGCCGCTGGTGGCTCTGTTGAGCAAGGCGACGGCGATTGGGACGAATTCGAAGAAGAGTGAAAACTCAACATCACAGGTGTGAAGAAACATGAAACATAAACCAATTCCATGGGCGATTGCGCTAACAGGTGCATTGTACTACGGCTTGCTCATTTATTGGCAATCCGATGAACTCTCCTCGGGTTCAGGGGATGCCTTTGATGCAGCCGTTTTCGGGCTTGGTTTCTCAGTGCTCTATCTGGGCTACTGTATGCTTTGTTTCCAGCGAGATCTTCCTCCAGGTTTGAAGGACATGCCCTTCGTTGGCCGCTACGGCAAACTTACGGGTATGCTCGCCTTTTCAGCAGTCGCTGTATGGTACGTGCGTCCCAGCGCCTGGGGCGGTTATGATGAGGGAGTAGGTTTCTTCCTCGTCGGTATACTGCTCCTTGGATTTGGTGCAGCAGCTATTCTCACCTGTTTCATGTGGAGTGGCGACCAAAGCAGCCGACTTTACGCATTGAGCCGTTTCGTCGACGTCTATCCAACCATTACGAAGCCAGAGCGACACGTTCGCTTCAACGAAAAAATGTGGACGACCACCTTCGTTCTCATCATTTACTTCGCCATGACCAACGTCATGCTCTTCGGACTCTCCGGACAGGCCTTGGACTTGTTCAGTGGATTCCGTTCCATCATGGCCGGTGCCTCAGGTACCATCATGCACTTGGGTATTGGTCCGATTGTTACGGGTTCCATTATCATGCAATTATTTGCTGGTGCTAAGATCATTCGTCTCGATTTGAGCGATTCAGAAGACAAGGCTATGTACCAAGGTGTGCAAAAACTCCTGGTTCTCATTATGATTCCAATCGAATCCATTCCACAGACCTATGGATTCCTTGACCCAAGTGAGTGGCTTATTGATGCATATGGAATCGGATGGGCAAACTTCGTTATCGTCGCCCAGCTCTTTGCTGGTTCATATCTCGTGTTCTTGCTTGACGAACTTGTCAGCAAATGGGGTATTGGTTCTGGTATTTCGCTGTTCATTGCAGCGGGTGTCGCACAGTCCACCTTCGTCGGAACACTTTCACCGCTCGCCACCACTACTGGCGTCCCTTACTCCATCCAGAACCCGCCTTCTGGTACCTTACCAATGATCTTCTACATGTTCCGTCAATCATCAAATTATGAGATGATACAGGCGAACGGCTTCGAAGTCATGTTGCTGACGCACGTGAATCCGGTAGCAGCATTGGTTTCATCGATCATCGTGTTCCTTGTCGTGGCATATGCTGAATCAAGCAAATTGGAACTTCCACTGACTCACGGTAAAGTCCGTGGTCATCGTGGTAAATACCCGATTCGGCTGGTCTACGCATCGAACATTCCAGTTATTTTGATGGCTGCTCTTTTGGCCAATATCAACATGTTCACATTGCTCTTCTGGAGTCATCCAACGCTGAGCCAAACACCAATCTTAGGTCAAAACGGCTGGGCATCAGCCTCTGCACTGATCGGAACCTACGAACCAGGTCAAACGACTGCCTCAGGTGGTTTCGCATGGTATGCAAGTATGGTCAATGGAGTGAACGATTGGCTGATTCCGCTGCTGAATCAACAGGGCGACGCCTTCGGTCATTCGCTCACGCAAATCATGGTTCACGTGGTGTTCTACGTGGCCCTGATGACCGTCGGTTCGATGGTCTTCGCAAAGTTCTGGATTGACACCACCAACATGGGTACCAAAGACGTGGCGAAGCAGATTGAACGGACAGGTATGCAAATTCCTGGGTTCAGAAAGAATCCCAAGGTCTTGGAAAAGATTCTTGAAAATTACATCCCTCCAGTCACATACTTCTCTGGAGCCTTCGTCGGACTGCTCGCTGCAGGTGCTGACTTGCTTGGTACCGTTGGTAATGCGACGGGAACGGGATTGTTACTTGCAGTAGGTATCATCCTACGTACCTACGAGCAAATCCAGAAGGAACAAGCGATGGAAATGCATCCAATGATCCGTCAGTTCTTTGGTGCCGAGTAAACGGTCAAATAGGACCGTGATTTAGTTGGTATATGCTTGATGATAAACCAGTGCTTTGGGTTAGAAAGAATCCAGGCGCTTATCAAATGGTATCCGACCAAGAAGGAACCCGTTTGGAGCAGTCAAAGAGCATCCTTATCCGTGTCATTGGCACCGTATTCTTC
>QQSD01000040.1 GCA_003602485.1 Candidatus Poseidoniales archaeon
AGAAGGCGAACTCCTTCGTGATCTTCTAAAACAAGACCAACGTTCCCAACTTCATCTCCACCTCCGAGGTAATGATACTGAAGACCCTTTGCTGGTGGCTCATCAGGATAGGTCGTTGTGCGACCTGCAGAATACAAGACCATGGTAGCACCAGATGTCAGTGACACATGAAGATGTGGGTAGACACCCCTTCATTTCCATTGGAGTAGTTTCTTGTTCGAGAAAGAATAAATTCTCTTCTTTTCTCATCATTATGTTGATTAACCTCTCGCGACCATATCACACGGGTTTTTTCCTTCAATTCTCTCTCACTTCCTTTTCCTTCATCGTAGGGGATGATGGGTGGTAACTCCAGTGGAAACAGGGGGGTTTGCGTATGATTCACCCTTTTCACCTTGAATCTAGGACTTTTATTTCCACTCAGGAGAGAAGGAATCTTTTATCACTATATTTTGCAGTAGTCATGGGCAGAGTGAAACATCACGAATTCATCGTCCGTGAAGATCGTTGCTTCGGGTGCGGGGCATGTATCGCACTATGTCCAGTGCACGTACTCACACTCGAAGACCGAATGATCTACGTTGATGAAGCAAATTGCACCCACTGCAAGCTTTGCATCCCATCTTGTCCAGTCTTTGCTCTCGACCTTGTTGCAAGTGATTAACATGAACGTATGCATTATTGGTGGAACTCTTGAAGCATTGCTTCTGGCGATACACTACCAAAAAAAAGGGATTGTTTCAATCTTTGAAATTGACGCAGAATTAGGTTTGCCTATCGCCCATCCAGGCCGGGTATTGGATCCAACTCTTTTAGACGAATACCTCACTCAAGATCAAATTGAATTTCTCAAACTTTCTCCAAATCCTGATGGATGGGGATGTCGATGGGAGTGGGTCATGAAGCACATGACGACTGTAGCGGCTTCTATGGGGGTGAATATTTACCCGAGGACGCGAGTATTGAGCATGCGGCAGCATGGTGAGACCACTCGAGTATTGACGACAAAGAATGAACGCCACCAACCGACTGAGTTTGATGCAGATCTCATTATTTCAACCCGTGAAACCTCTGGAAAACCAGGGCGTCTGCAGCATGTCGTGGATGAATCCTTAGTGATTTCATTTACAAATCAGGAGTACGTTCAATGGTTCGGAGGTACACTCCTCACCCTACACCATCCTTTCTCATCGATGCCAACACCTGCACTGACGTTATCACGAAGTGATGGGCAAACAGAAGTCTGGTGGCAAGGCGAATGCCCTTGGACACCACCTACCGGTTACCTAGAGACCTGTTTAGGGTTGCTTCCTTTTTCGGTTGACGCTCTCTCCTTTGACGCAATTCTGCATCGCGTCAACGATTTCGTCAATTCAGTGGATGACTAGCCAAAACGGTGTTGCTAGAAACACCAGTTTCATAGGGGAGGGACGCCCGGTCTCGCGATGAACATACCCTGTTCAGGTGACAACAATGGCTGCGCATCCTATGGCCGAACTCCGTAAAAAACTTCAAGAACACGGCCTGTTAGACAAACCGACGGCAAAATCATGGACGAAAATCATCGTTCTGTTGGCCATTCTCGGAGGACTCTACACCGCCCATATTCTCCTTCCGCTCAAGTGGGGCCTCGTTCTTTTTCCTGTTACAGCTCTGATCACAACAACAGTGGCTATGATTGGGCATGAAGGCGTTCACCTTTCAGCGTGCAGGTCCAAACTAGGCAACGTCTCTCTCGCAGCAGTCGCATTTCCCTTATTTTCAGGCCTCTCCATGGAATACTGGCGCGAAAAACACAACGTCAAGCACCATGCACACCCAAATGTCGTCGAGAAAGATCCAGACATCCACTCATGGCCCCTCACCTTTTCTCAAGAAGAATACGAAAGCAGCGGCAAACTGCGACAATGGTTCCAGCGAAATATCCAAGCCTACTTTTTCTGGCCAATCTCTCTCTTAGTGGGTCACTTAATGCGTTGGGACGGTATCAAGTACACCATTCTTCATCCGTTCAAAAAGAAGCGAAACCGCTTCTCTAAGATTTGGATGTTGGACTCCTCACTCATTCTTGTTCACTTCTTCTTGTGGTTGGCTCTACCCATCATGCTTGGCGTCAGCTGGCAGGTAACCTTCGGCTTCTACATTCTCCTGTGGAGCCTTGTGGGCACCTACCTCACCGCGATTTTCATCGTAGGCCACGCAGGCCGCCCCATCGTCACGAAGTATGACGAAAACTGGCGCCTTCAAATTGAAACCGGTCGACGTATCAAACTCGGTAAATTTGGCTCCTTTTTCTTTGTTGGACTCGATTACCAAATCGAACACCACCTACTCCCAGCCCTTTCTCACTTCAACCTACCAAAGGCAGCGCCCATCGTGAAAGAATATGCTGAAGAACGAGGGTGGGAATATGAAGAAGTAGGATTCTTCCGAGCCCTCATACTTTCAACGGTTGCCCTCCATACGGCATGGAAGACCCCATCCATTGAAATCGATGCTTCGAATCCAGATAATGCTGCCTTAATTGAGGATTTTTCTCCCCTCCAGCCGGCCATTGAAGGATAAAACCTCAACATTCGAGGTGAGAATACGATGACTGAAAAGTTGTACCTTGAATCGCTTGATGCAGGCTATTATCAGCACTTTAACGCAACTGTAACATCTGTAGAAGATAACCAGGTGACGCTCGATCGCACCCTCTTCTATCCTCTTGGTGGAGGGCAGCACTGGGATACAGGAGCACTCACCGGGCCAAATGGTGAACTCAACGTCACCGAAGTTCGTGGCCGAAACGCCGTTCATCACACCGTCGGGCAGAACCACCAATTGGAGCCGGGAGACGAGGTCCGTGGAAGTATCGACTGGGAAACACGTTATGCACACATGCGCATGCACACCGCCCAACACCTCGTGAGCGGCATCGTCTATGAGCAGTTCAACGGCGCGAGAACTGTCGGCAACCAGATACATGCCAACGGCTCACGTATTGACTTCAATCCCATAGCCTTCGACGAGACCATGCTCTCCACACTCGTCGAGTCTGTCAATCAACGAGTGGATGAAGGTCTTCTTGTTACCGATAGCGTGATGACGCGGGAAGAAATTAATGCAATTATGCCACCAGACAGAACCAACATGGACCTACTTCCTATCAGTGTCAAGGAATTGAGAATTGTACAAATCGGCGACCGTCTTGATATGTGCCCGTGTGCGGGAACTCACGTTACGAACCTGGAAGAGATTGGACACATCAACATCCTCGGAAAAAAATCCAAAGGGAAAGGAACGCAACGGATCAAGTACGATCTCGTAGGGTCGCCACAATTGCGCCAACCTTACACAAAAGTACTCTAGAAATCTAAGTCGTCGTCGACCATTTTCTTGACATCATCAAGCGCCCTTTTCAACTCTTGGCGTTGTTCTTGACGTCGCTTGAATTCGATCGCCTCAAAGATTTCAGCAGTTTCTTCGTCAACAGCGTCAGATTGAGATGCAGCTGCATGGACGCGGTCGGTGAGTGCAGTATCTTCTCCCAACCTTTCATCCCTATTGACTGGGTCAATAGGGCGGCTGGGTATGGTTCTTCGACCGTAATGTTCGTCAATATCACTATCGTCCAACTTCCAGGTTGTTTCACCAATACTCGCGGCCTTTTTTGCATCAAGGGGCTGCTCTTTCCACGGGTTTTGGTTTCCGATGTCCTGCAGAACATTGACCTTCTTTCTCATTTTCTGTTGTTCGAAGATTTCATTGATCGAGGCGGTAGTTGACGGAGAAGGAGCATCAACCATTGAACCGGCTCTGCGCTGCAGTTCCCTAAGAACGGGCCCATGGACTTCATCATGGTCGTAATGATGTGGGTCAGCAGCCATTGCCATAATCTCCTTTCCAAGTTGGAAAAAGGGGTCGTCGGGTGGCCCTGCAGCCAAAGCCTCACGCACACCGCGGTGATGTTGAATACAAGGGCCACAGCGTTTGGAACTCGAATCGTCTGGGGCGTCGCACCATACGCAACAGGCTTGGAAACCCAATTCTTGCATGGCTTTGCGCGGCATGGACATGGCGAACCCGACTGGAGCACATTGAATCGTCTTCATGAACTCTTGGACACGAGGATTCAAAGTCATCCCCGAAATACACCACCTCATGGCGGGTAGGGACAAGAGAGCCGATATCTTGGACGACGACCCCTTTACCAATCAAAAAAATTCGTCCCGAATTCGCCGTGTTCATCAACGAACCGATAACGAAGGGACCATTCACATCGAGACATCGCGAGCGAATCTACCTCCCGCCTTCATGCAATTCTTCGGGCAAGATACCTGGCAGAAGCCGAAGCACCATACAGGGCCTTTGTGGCACTTTAGTGACGTCGAAAAGGAGCACCTTCGTTTGGCTATGGGTGCCTTCACCCTCGCTCTTGGATTTATGGCGGTGGGGGGAATTGGAGGAATCTCAATGTATGGTTTTTCTACATGGATTGTCATGCTACTCCTATCCATGCCAGTGATGTTTATCGCCATAGGTCCTGCCTTTTTATTCCACGAAATTGGCCATAAATTGGTAGCAAAGAAAAACGGGTGCTGGGCTGAATTCCGTGCAGATCCAAAGGGTCTGCAATTTGGTATTGCCATTTCATTCTTGATTGGCTTTCTCTTCATGGCGCCAGGCGCCGTGATGGTGGCGGGCCTGGTAACTCGACGACAAAACGGACACATTGCAGTGGCAGGACCCCTCACCAACCTCGGATTATTTTTGATTGGTATTCCGCTATGGGGCATCATCCTTGGGCTAACAGGCGCCTTCAACAACCTTCCAGATGCAGGCCTTTTCGGAAGAGAATACCTCATCGATGGCAGTCTTGTATGGCAAGCCATGCTCGTTGATGTTGGAGTATTTTGGTTAGGCGCCAACCTTATTCTTGGATTGTTCAACATGCTCCCCTTCGGCCCACTTGATGGGTTGAAGGTGAAAGATTGGAACGAACAGGCCTTTTTTGGTGTTATTATGGTCTTCGCAATTTTGGTATTCACGATGTTTACAGGAGTGTGGTCGCCTACCAATGTTTTGCTGGCTGTCGCCGACCCGGTATCCAATTTGGTTCGATGATTCGTGCAACGTAGAACTCTACCTATGAGGCTGAGTAAGAAAACGAAACGACTCCAACGAACGTCCTCTAAAGAACACCCGGGCAGAATACTTCATTCTCAGAGGTAGGCATTTCGGACAGGGGTCTCATCCAGATGGAAGAAGGAATAAGTTGCCCACCAGGTGATGGTATCAAGGGCGTCAACAAGGTTACTGGTTCCGGATTGCTCTTCCCCGTAATCTTTGCCAGTTGTATCCATCCAATCGATCATCTCATCCATCGTATCACAGGTCTGGTGATAACACCAATACCCGTCCACAAGACCACCAAAGCCCATGGTGACAGTGCCAAGGTTGTCCTGGAAGGTCGCATGGTCTGAACGAGCAGTTGTGTCTTCATAGACGATGATCTCAGGGCGGTCTTTTGCCATCCAATCGTCAACCTTCCACGTTGCAGCATCGTAACCCGTGCCAATGAGCGGGGCCATTTGTTCTTCAACGCCGATGGCGTCTGAACCAATCCACATAGCAAGGCCGACCATGCCAGGTTGATTCATCACATCATGGTCGAGACTTGGACCGATATAGACGCGCATTGGCCACACCTCATCGTCCTTGGGATATCCATCAGGGTCGATTTCTGGCTGAGGGTCACAACCGGCTTCACCGCCACCGTGCCCGTTTCCACACGGAGCACCACCGCCGCCTGGCCAGTTAACACCAGCCATGTCCAGATTCACATAGTTGGTAACCTCAACATTTGGATTGTCTTCTTTGACCCAGTAATCTGTCCAGAAATCACTTCCACGCTTTCCACCTTCTTCACCAGACCACAAACAGAATACCATGGTGTTGCGGGTGTTGTAATTGGCCATTGCTTCTGCGACAGTGAGAACCATACTCGTTCCTGCAGTGTTGTCGTAAGCCCCGACACGAGTTCCGTAGGTTCGGCCGAAAATATGTGGGTCCAACATCCCACCGTTCACCGGTGGAGCGATATCAAAGTGGGCACCAAAAACCATCCATTTATCCGGATTTACATCACCAAAACGATATCCACAGATGTTGTAAGCTTCAGGGTTTTGAGCACCAGTCATCAAGGAGTCATAGGTGAACCGTTGCGTAATCACTTCAAGTCCAAAACTTTCCATTGTTTGAATAAGGTATTGTGCTGCGTCTTCGTAGGCAACATTGCCTTGCCCTGCCCAACGGTCAAGGTAGCCCATAGCACCGTCAGCTCCATCAGACGGGTCCGGAGACTCATCCGAGAGCATTGAGAGGTAATTGAAGGTCGTACGTCCATCAACCACGCCAGTAGAATGACGCCCCCCATCTGCTTCTCCATAGGCTGGGGCAACGGCTCGTTCGATAGCAATTCGAAGCGTCAAGGCAGGACCTCCACTTTCATTTGAAGGCTGAACGGTGTCAAGAGTACCGTTTATCGGCGCCACCCTCACGATTCCAGGGTTCTCGTTTTGCTCATGCCCCCCTCGCTCGTACCACGTCCTCCAAGACTCATCAAGAGCGCGAATTGGCCAATGTTCACGTCCATAGTCGCCGATAAGCACCACGCCCGTATCGGTGCGTGGTGGAGCAAGAACAGATAGGAGCACGGATTCACCGGCTTTCAAATCAACAACGGTCGAATTCTGAACAAATCCAGTTTCTTGGTTTTTGATGAGGTAGGGGACAAAGGCCGACAAATCTGTTTCAGCAGCGATTGTCAATCCCTGAAAGACCCCACCAGTCATCACTTCTGGTGTGACGATTACATCGTTGGTAGAACGAGGACCAGAAGCATCTCCTTCACCAAAACACCCGGCTAGTGGGGCGAGTAACATCAGGGTGACGAGCAAACAGGCCTGCCCGTAACGTTGCCGCATCATGAACATGCGTCGTGGTTCACCTTCTCAAGTTCTACCCTCCTGCGGGCCGATTCTTTGATAGGGGAGCAGGCCCATATTCTACATGAGAACATGGAAGGTCAACAACGAAACAGAAAACTCAGTACAGCACAACATAGCCTCTTTGCCCGCTTTTTACTTGAAGCGGTCAATGACCAACGATGTCCGTTAATCGAAGGCTGATCACTCATCTTCCTTCGTGTCAACAAAAGCCAAACTTTTGTTTTCCAAACGGTCCTTTCGTATGGAGAGGGACAGGAATACAATTCCGATGAAGGCTATAACGGCCAGAATTTGAAGGATGGCTTCATCAGAAGAAGCATCTGCATCGCCACTTCCATCAGCAGCTACAACACTGTCACACCCTGACCCAAAACAATCTCCTGGTGAAGGGCCGTCTTCTTCGTGAATGTCTTCGTGAACGTAAATGGTGTAATTCCATGTTGTTGTCGATGAGTTATGGTCGCGTAGAATCCAATAGGTGTAATTTCCCGTACTTGCGTTCAACGGGAAGGCGTAGGTGCTTGAGACAATACAATCTTCATCGACCAGCGAGCCATTTTCATCGAGTTCACACGCCTCCACCATGACATCTGACTCAAAGTCGACACTGGCGTTGAAAACTCCATCTTGGTTCACATCCAGCCGGGCGACCATCGTGACGTTCTCTGTTCCATCCTCCATTTTGAACCACATTGCGTTGCCTTGAACAAAGGAGGGATCACTGATATTTCCGTAAACTGCCCCATCATCGAGAAGGATGACGGAGAGCGTTTTTTGTTCGTGTGCTTGCACCGAAGGTAGTCCGACGAACCCCAACATCATGATGCAGAGGCACAATACGAACATGGACTTGCCCATGGTCAGCGGTAAACGAAGGGTCATAAAGACCAAACGGAGAAGTGGGTTCAGAATGGATATGGGCGGAAAGGAAATTGCGCTGGGGCTCTTTGTGCTCCTGTTCGCTTCTTCAGCTGCAATGTTGCTCCTTGGCGACGATACGACCCCCGCTTCGGTGAATCAAACCCTCATTTCCAGCGGAGACCCACTGTTCCAAGGAGAAGGCCACGATCACAAAAACGCCAGCCAGCACATCGCTGGAACTGACAACATGGAACTCCTTGATTTCAATCCCCTCAGCACTCCAGGTAACGCTGAAGTCCAAGTGGCTACGACGCCCGACGGTCGAACCTATGCGTATTTGGCAGGTTGGAACGACATGCACATTGTTGACGTCACCGACCCTGAAAACACCGAAGTCGTGGGTGTGTTCAACGACCCAAACACCCAAGTTCTTGATGTCAAGTATCTGGAATACAACGGACGAGAGTATATTCTTCAGCAAAATCAACTCATCGATCCGGGAAACTCCGACCCCAACGTTGGTGAATGGAGCGACCCAACCCAAGTATCTGCTCTTCTCATCGATGTGACCGATAAGACCAATCCAACTCTCATTGATTCGTGGTACGATAGCGACCACCCTAGCGGCCCGCACAATCTCTACACGCACATGATTGACGGTGAATGGTATGTCTTCATTGCCAATCCCGACTATAACGAATGCAACGATGCCATCGGCGAGGCTTGTGGCGGGGTTACCATCGTCCACCTCAACCTTGACGGCTCTGCTGCCCGCAACCTCCCAGGAGTCCCTCTTAGTGGAGCGGGTCATACGATGATTAAGGTCGGTGAATACGAAGTAGCCTGGGACACGACTCGTGGTGGCTGGATTTACATTCACGATATGACGGTTCAAACATGGCCCGGAGAAGACTCGAACGACCCAAGGTTCGGAAGGACCTTTATCTACGGAAGTTATTGGGAAGCAGGCTTGCGAATTGCTGACGTGACAGATGTTCCCCACCCAGTGAATTCACCTGAAGCCTACACGCTTCACGCTACGACCTGCAAGGCAGGTCAAGGCAATCCTCTCATGTGTCGATGGCGGGCACCTGAAGTCGGTTTGTGGATGGACTTCCTTGATATGGACGATGACGGCCAACCCGATAGTGGAACGACAGGAAATGAAAATGGCGGCCGCGTCTCCTACATCCACTATGCAGAACCCTTCCCTGAAATGCTTGATTTATCCCACGTGGGCTATTCGGATGAACCCGTACACATGGTGACGGCAGCCGTTGAAGTTCTCTCCACAAACGTGGGAACAGGCATCATTTACCTGATTGATACAACCGAATATACTCTTGAAGACGGGCAGTTCAAATTCAAACCGAAACTCATCAGAGATTGGGAAATACCCTACGCTGAAGAACACTGCTACGGGGCCGATTGTGAAGCACATCCCAACGGAGACGAATGGCTTCTCTTCTCTCCACATAATCTCGACAGCACCTACTTTGAGACCACTGAAGAGACGGACCAAAGCCGTGGTGGAACATGGGACGGACGGCTGTATATTTCCCACTATCACGCCGGTCTATGGGTGATAGACGTGGAAACTCTGGTTGATCCGACCCAACCAGGCGACAGAATCGCTACCAATGAAGAAGCCACCGTCGCCTACTATCTTCCTCACGGTGAAGATGGAACACCTCTTGATTCGAGTTTCTATGATTTCGGCTGGGTGCCCTTCCTGTGGGCGGTTGAACACCACGAAGGCATCACCTACGCCTCATGTATTTCCACCGGTTTGTATCTCGTTCAACTTGATATCGATGAACCGTATCGGCGATGAGGTGAAATGATGAAATCACGATTCTTCGCAGTTCTGATCTGCACTCTCTTCCTTGCTGGATGCTTTTCACCTGCAGAAATTGACCGGTGGACGCCCAAGGGCGAGGCGATTGATGGCGTAAAAGTTCAGGACTTCACTCTCACAACCAGCGAGGGAACATCCTGGACCTATTCTGAACAGGGAGCCAACACCACTCTTGCTATCGCCTTCTTATTCACCAACTGCATCGATATTTGCCCTATCGTGACTCACAACATGAAGTGGGTTCAGTCACAATTATCAGATGATGAATTGAACAAAACAACCTTCCTAACAATCACCGTTGACCCTTGGCGAGACAATGTTTCAGTACTGCATGACTGGAAGACAGGCACCAACTCAGAATGGGCGCACCTCACATCAACCAGTAACGAAAGTGACAGCCCTTCGATGAACAGTCTTCAGAATGTGTGGGTCAATTTCGGAGTAGGCCTTACCATTGAAGAGGCAGGAACAAACACCAGTGCACGCCATCACCCTGATGATTACACCGTTAATCATTCAACTGGGACAATCCTTGTCGACCGTTTTGGATATCAGCGAGTTTGGTGGGGCGATAACGATTGGATTCTCGACCTGTTCCTTGAAGATATACGCTACCTCAATACATTGTGAGAGGCACATTCTTTCGCGCGAATCATGAACGACGCATGAGTAGTAGAACGAGCAATCCAGCCGCGCCCAAGCCTGAACCTGCCCCGACCAGTAACAACATTCGTCGCAAACCGTCTTCTTCTGTATTTTCCTCGACGTCAGGGTCACCGCCATTCGTTTCAACAGCACCAAATGAGCTACCAATAGCAGGGGAAGTCGAATTCTCAACATGGACATCCTCAACCACGAGCACCGTTCCATTCAGTACCGTGCCGTCCGAGAGCATGTCTTGATACGCGTACTCGCCACTCCCCCACGTGCCGTTAAACCACACGAGGAAAGTAACACTGCATTCCGATTCGCTGTTGTTTTCAGTGGAATTGTTCGACGTTGTGTCGCATTCGGATACCAATTCTCCCGAATCCCAATCATCAGATCCGTTGAACAATCCATCCCCGTCAAAATCAAAGACGATTCTGTGAGTGATGTTTTCTCTTGAATCAGTATTGTGCCAAACGACAGAATCGTTGTATGTAATCTGAGAGGACCCTGGTGTAAGACCACTTTCTTTGATCACAACGGTGAAGGTGTCGGCAGAGTGACCTTGGACACTTCCAGCAATGAATACTGAAGACAGAAAGAGCAAACCGATTAAGGGGGCTATTCGCTTCATTATTCCGCCCACATATTCGGGCTACATAAAATAAATTCGTTAATCTACTCCCCATATACTCCTAATTGAAATATAACTTTAACTCCGTCGTAACCATGCAAACCCCCAGTCTAAGGGACGACGAAAGTGCGGCTGACAAAATTATTGTTATAGCCTTGTCAAGTTTACTAACAATTAGCGTAATCTCAGGACTTGCATACATGAGTCTTGACAATGGAGGGAGTGCTAACGACAGCAATGATTCAATCGAATGGATTGACCCAGTAGTTGAAATTGAGGATGAGAATCACAGCCACAGCGACCTTCTCGCCCACCGGCTCCAAACATCCAACATGAACCTCATCGATTATCACAACCTCAATTGTGATGGAAATGTAGCACCGCCTGCAGAACTCGATAACGTGGCAGGACGGCCATGCTTGCCCGAATTCAAGAACACGGGCCCCACTCCCGGGGATTCTTCAGAAATATCGATTGAAGGTAATTTCATGGAAGATTGTGTGAAGAATCCAGACGGAACCGGAGGGTGCTATGCCTACGTATCATCCTACAACCAATTTGAAATCCTTGATATCTCCGAGCCAAATAACATCGTTCTTCTTTCAACGTATTATGCTGAAATCGGCCGTATGATCGACATCAAAGTGACACCAGACAACAACTGGGTACTGGTGAACCACGAATTAACCAACAGCGATTTGGACCCAATTCCCCAAGACGACGACGCCAACAGTGGGGCGAATCGACTCGACGTTATTGATGTCACCAACAAGAACGAACCAATCAAAGTGGCTGAATGGAACAACCCGCCAGCAGGATTCCACAACCAAGATTTGCACGTTGATTGTGATTGGGAAGATGCGCCAGCAATCTATGCCGAAGAAGAGTGTCATCTGTTCCTCTATGGCGCTGACCCCTACCCTGAAATGGTTGAGGGAGATTCAGGTGTGTTTTACAAAGGCACTCAGATTTTTTACGTCCCGTTAGGATTTGAATCGTGGCGGCCTGATGTGAACGATGACGACCAAAACACAAGCCGTGAAATCATCAGGTGGGGCGGGTATTCGCCCGAACCAGAGACCACGTGTGGCGGCTCCCTATTCAACCACGACAATGTGTTCCACATTCATCCTATTACGGGACAAGCCTTGCTCTACATCTCCTATTGGGATGCAGGATTGCGCATTGTCGATGTCTCAAACCCACCGCCAATTCCTGACCCCGAAGGCATTTCTTGGCCTCAAGACGATGAGGTGGGGCGATGGCTTGGCTGCCCGAGTGATGATGACGGATGGTACGGCCCTGAAGGTGGCGGCCATGCGAACATGACGCCTGAAGAATGGGGTGGAAGTACCGGCGCATTGAACGGCAATGGCTGGATTCACTACGCCGTCCCGTACGACCACCTCTTGTGCAACGGAGCCGCAGAAATTGACCCAGTAAACACGTGGGATGACGAATGTGGCACGGGCCCCGAAGACCCGGTGTTCGGAATTAATTGGCGCCACTTGACCATGATTGCACCCGAATATGGCACCAACACCAACCATACCGGTTACATTTGGACCATCGACACGACAGACCCGGCCAAACCCTTCCTTTTGAGCAAGTGGAAACTGCCCGGTACAAGCATTCTCCCCGACGGGAGCGAACATGAGCACCATTACATTCCCGGCGGTTACATCTACAGCCCCCACAATGGCGATACTGGAACCAACGGGCACGTCTACTGGACCCATTATCACGCAGGAAATTGGGTGACAGACCATAGCAATATCTGGGCTGAAACAAAGTGGGTAAACGATGTCCCTGCACCTGAAGTTGGATTCCCAGCCATCCAAGAATTCGCTGAAACCGTTACGATGGGCTATTATCTTCCATCTGGCCCAACTTGGATTGAAGATCCCAAGGAAACCCTTGGTTACGACATGGCCGACTGTTGGGCTTCCTGTATGATTCCATTTGATTGGGGATTGCAATACGACCCTCGCGGGTATCTTTTCATCTCTGAGATGGTTTCAGGCGTCTATGTCGTTCAAATGGATGAAGACCGAGACCCTCGCTATCTCTATCCGCCCACCTATACCTCGGAAGAAGAGAACTGAAGCTCCTTCGTGAGGCGGCTCAAAGTTCGTTGGGAACTGGTGTTTGATCCATGTGTAAGAAAGCGTATACTGCCCACCAGGTAACAATGTCCCAGGAGTGAACCAAACTGTTGATGCCCGTTGAAGTATCGGTTTCCATGTACTCAATCATGGTCTCCATCGTATCGCATTCACGATGGTAACACGGATACCCGTCTACCAACCCGTTCCACCCTAAGGTGGCCACACCAATATTTTGGAAGGAATCGTGGTCACTTCGAGCGGTTGGGGATTCGTAGATTGCCACCATATCAGCATATTCGTTGCCCCATAGCGGGCTTTCTCCACCTGCCAACCATTCCTCACGGCCACGTTCCATTTGGTAGCCTAAATCAAGAGCGTCAGCACCAATCCATTCAGCGAGATGGAACATGCCAGCTTGGTCAATGGCCTCTTCCGTGCCATCGGGACCCAGATAGACAGAGAGGGCATAATCGCCGGGATAGTTGACGCCAGCCATGTCAAGGTTGAGATAATTGCTCACCGTAACTCCATCAGGCAAATCATTGGCAAAGGACCGAGAGCCCCACAACCCTTCTTCTTCGGAAGACCATAGGCAGAATACCATGGTTCTCCGCGCATCGAATTCTGCAAGCACACTCGCCGTAGTCAATACCATACTTGAGCCAGCGGCGTTGTCGTATGCGCCGTGCCTTGTTCCGTAGCCCGGAACACCAACTTGAGCACCTGGCGTGTAAGCGACAGGGGGCGCAATGTCGAAATGAGCTCCAAAAATCAACCATTCATCGGGATAAACCGAACCGACCTTGTAACCGCAGATATTCACCGCCCAAGCGGTATTCGATTGGAAGCGATGTACTTCGACAGAGTCCAAGCCGTAGCCCTGCATGACGCCTTCAAAGTAGGTAATTGCGTGTTCGTAAGAAGGATTTGCATTACCAATCCATCGGTCGAGGTAACCTACAGCCCCGTCTGGGCCACAGGTTGCACAAGGGGTGTCGTCAGTGATGAAGTCAACCCACTCATACACGTCTCGTCCATTCACCCACCCGTCACTGGCTCCTACGCCATCAGCGTCAGTAAGATCTGAACGCTCAGGGCGGACAGTCTGCATGATAAGTGGAATCACTTCGCCCCCGGTATCGTTGCCTTGTATGAGCCACGGCCAAATTCCACCCTCATCTTCATTTTCAATCACTTGAACTGAAGAACCATCGGAACTGTCGTTCAACCATGTCATCCACGATTCATCAGCGGCCCGAATTGGCCAGTTGGTTCTACCGTAATCACCGAGTAAAAAGAGAACATCGGCATTTCTCGGCGGAAATAAGATACTAACAGACATCGTTTCCCCGGCCTGCATGTCCAGAACGGTCCCATTTTGAGCTCGCATGGAGCCTGGGTCTTGTATGAAATGTGGAATAAAGACTGCAACGTCGTCCTTGGCGACAAGGGTAATTTTTTGCCAGGAGCCCCCAATCAGAGAATCTTCTTCCACCACTTCAAGACTGCCAGCAGTAATCGAGTCCTGGCCGTCTTCACCAAAACATCCTGCCAACGGCGACAACAACATCAGAAGCATCAGGGAAAAAGCATTCAGACGAAGGTTAGCCATGGTTGCCCGAACCTGCCTCCCCTGTTGAAGTCAACGGTATGGATGCATCCTTGAGCGATAAACTCCCCAAATTTCCACACACCGGAAACCCCCTACCGAAAAAAGGCGAAGTGTTAAGACACGCCCGTCAACCGGTAAAGTATGGCAACCGTTCGGTTGGACCAGAAACGCCGTGCTTTGGTGCGTTCTGTTCCAACGTCCTATGAGCAAGCCCTTGCTCGGTATTTTGGTACCGGCCCAACCGATCTTACACTCGCCAAGACCCAGCACCAATCCTACATCGATGCACTTCGAGATGCAGGTGTTGAGGTGCATTGTCTCGACGCCGACGACAACCATCCTGACTGTATTTTCGTTGAGGACCAAGCAGTCGTTGTGGACGGACACATGTTGCTCCCTACTCCCGGGGCCCCATCTCGAGTAGCAGAGCAACCTCCCATCGCAGAATTTCTCATGACTGCTCTCGAAGGAATCCAAACGTGCAACATGGGCGGAGATGCCCGAATGGACGGAGGAGACATCATCAGGTTGGGGAATCTCTTCTATGTGGGGCGTTCCTCAAGAACCAATGATTTGGGCATTGCCAGTCTTCGTAGCCTGCTTGACTTCTTTGACTATGAGTTGCGAATTATCGACATCCCACCACACGCCCTTCATTTGACCAGCATTTGCTCCACTCCAACCGACGACCTCATTTTGGTCCCGAACGGGTATTTGGATGTGGATGCCTTTGGGACCTTACCCGAAGGGTGTGAAGTGATTTGGATGCCCGCAGAAGAAGCCTATGGGTGCAACACCATCGGTCTACCGGACAACAAGGTTCTCATCGCTGAAGGATACCCGGAAGTCAAAGCGTTTCTTGAGGGGCGTGGCCTCACAACCATCGAATTGGATATGAGTGAAATTCGAGCAGCCGATGGCTCCCTCACTTGCTGCTCAATTTTCTATTGAATCACGCGCTGACGAGCGTGATCCATGCGCTAAGAAGTTCGACCAAACCGTCTTCAATTTCACCACTCCAAACATTGTTCTTGAAAACTCCACTAGCACCTGCATCGGCTACTTCAAACCCATGACTTGAGGGAATGAGCTGCAATGTCTTGGTATGGTCGGCATAGAGCCCGATTTCAAAGGTGATCCACGG
>QQSD01000041.1 GCA_003602485.1 Candidatus Poseidoniales archaeon
CCACCGACCTTTCGTATTTAGCCGTCACGCAACCACTGAACTGAATACCTTGTCACCGTGCCTAATACGTTCACTTTAACTTTTTACGAAAAGTGAAAAACAGTATGCTGCAAGGAATTCATACATTCACTTGTGATAGAACCCTCCTTCGTCGCTTCATATACCACTGCCATTGAATCTTAACACATGGAAGAACAAACTGAATCCAAAGAACCGTCCTTCTCGGACATGATTGCCACCACTTCGTCGGCCACTCGACCTCTCTGGGCACGAGGAAGCCGCACACAACTTGCGTACGGAACCGGACGACTGCCCCAACGCAGCCAACAGATCAGTTGGCAACCTTATGCCGGTCCTGGTGCTACCCCAACCCCCCACGTCATGACACCGAGCATGCGTTCGCTCCACCAGCGTGTTGTTCGAGGTGAGGCTTGATGAGCCGTACACAACGATTGCGCACAGAGATACAATCCTATCTCGGAGAAGTCGGAGAAGCAAATACGACCACGATTCTTGAACACGTCAACCGCCGTTTCCGTTGGGGCGCTACGATGAACCAACTGGGCAATGTCCTAGCTCGAGACCGCCGATTTATCAAAGTTGGATTCGATGAAGGAACAGACGTCGGTGGCTTCCGCATGCGAGTCTGTGTTTGGTCAATGGCGAGCGCTTGAAGCCAAGCAATCAAGAACACAGCCCCGTTACCCTAACACATGGCAGGGTCTCTGAGCGCATCCATCGAATTGATGCGCCCTAAGAATCTCATTCTTGCTTCAGCTACCGTCCCATTGGGAGCTTATTTTGCACTTGACGGTAGCGGTGTAAGTTTCCCCTACCTTACGGTACTGCTCCACACATTGGCAGTACTTTTCTTCACCGGCGCAGGCAATGCGATGAACGATATTAAGGACGCCGATATCGACGCCACTGCACATCCACAACGACCCTTGCCTTCGGGTCGATTGAGCCTTGAACATGCTCAGAAGTTTACAATCGCTTTGTGGGTGGCCAGCCTTCTCTGTCACATCGGGGGATTGCTCTCCTTCGAGAGCATTAATGCGCAAATTCTCATTCCAACCGTCGCCATCTATGTTGTCGCAGCCGTATTGATGGTGACGTACGACCACGGTCCAGCCACGAAGAATAAAGGACTATCTGGCAATATCGTCATCTCACTTCTCGTGGGTGCAGTCATACTCTATGGAGCAGCAGCCGTGGGTGGAATTGGTGTCTCATTGGTCTGGTGGATTTTTGGCGTTGTCTTTTGCACGAACCTCGCACGTGAAATGGTCAAAGACTGTATGGACATGGAAGCCGATGAAGGCACGAGAGATACCTTGCCCATGAACTACGGGAAACAAAACGTCAGGATGGCAGCTTACGTCGTCATCATGGCAGGTCTTGTTTGTCTCTACATGCCATTTTGGAAAGGCCCCTTTGCCTTTGGTCAGTTGGCATTTCAGATTCCTGCAATTTTGATGCTCATCACTCTCAACGGTCCGCTTTACAAAGGCGAGGATGCTTTGGTTGCTGGACGAATCCGCATGGCTATGCTGCTTGGTTTGCTAAGTTTTATTCTCGCAACGCAGTTTTAATCACGCCAGACCCATGAATTCTCTCATGGCTTCCCAGGCTCCAGGGTTGATCAAATACGCCATGAGGGACATCTGTGCCCACATTCGGTTCTCTGCTTGGTCGAAAACAATACTCTGCTCGTGGTCCATGACCCAGTCGGTGACTTCTTCGCCCCGATGAGCCGGCAGGCAGTGCATGAAGGACCACTTTGAGTCCATTCCGTCGACCATGGCTTCGTTTACTTGGTAGCCTTCAAATGCCTTGATTTTGTCTTTCATGTGTTCTTCGCCCATCGAGATAAAGACGTCGGTGTAGACCACATGTGCCTCTTTGACTGCTTCAGTAGGGTCGGTCGTATGCATGAGTTGGCTGCCGTTTTCATCAGCAAATTTTTGACTGCGTTCAACCACGTCTTCTGCTGGCTCGTAGCCTTCGGGGCAGGCATAGCGGAAGTCAATTCCGAGCATTGCACAAGCGAGCATCAAATCGTGAAGTACGTTATTTCCGTCACCCACCCAAGCAACACAGAGGTTTTCTGTGTCATCGTGATGTTCAATGACGGTCATCAAGTCAGCCGCTGCTTGACAGGGGTGGTGTTTGTATGACAGAGCGTTAATGACCGGGACAGTTGCGTGCTTTGCTAACTCTTCTACATCCTCATGACCGAAGCAACGGTAGGTGATGCCTCCAAGGAAACGTGAGAGTACTTGGGAGGTGTCTCCAATGGTTTCGGACTTGCCGAGTTGGATATCGTTCTTGAGAAGTGTGAGTGCACTACCACCCAACCGTTGTACTCCGACTTCAAACGAAACTCGTGTTCGTGTTGATGGCTTTTCGTAAATAGAGCCGATTGCTAAGGTGTCCAAGGGCAAGAAATTCATTGCCACTTCGTCACCTTGTTTCCAGAGGCGCTTGAATTCAATCGCCCAACGTAGAATTGCTTCGAAATCATCGGCTACATCATCAATTGCAAGCAGGTGCTGAGTCATGGTTTCGCCATTACAAGGCGGCTTCTAAGCGTTGTGCGCTCAGTTCTTCTCGTGTTCGATGTCTGCAGCGAATCCATCGCGAGCATCGCTCATGCCTCCGAAAAGGGCTTGTGCAAAGGTGAGAATATCGGCAAGGCCCTCTTCGAGTTCCGAGGATAGGGGCGTTAGGCCAGGGGCTTGGGAAAATTCCTGCATCATTCTCAATTGATTGATGGCAAATTCAGTGCGTTGCCCACCAGCCTCGTCATAAAGTGCTAATTCAAGGATTTCAAGGCGCTCTGACCATTCAAGAATTTGTTCAAGTTCCTCAGGTTCCAAGAGGTCAGCCTTCGAAAGGAAGTTTTTGGTTGGCAATCCAAGACGGAACTCTACGATTGATGAAAGTAACATCTGCGATACGAAGCCAGATGGTGAGCGCGACAGCATTGGGTCAAAGAGATAGATGATGGCAGATTGTTCACGCCCGAGGGTTTCAATCAAGTGATTACTGGCTTCTCGGAATGCAAATAATTCAACTTGCCCTGGTGTGTCCACAATCATGATTTCACCCGAGAGCGAGTGCAATTGGTCGGCCACTTCGATGGCTTGTGCTGCAAGAAGGTCAGCGGCAAGGATTTGCGCACCGTTTGGGCCGAGATCGTACTCGGACATGACTTCGGTAAGAGAAATCAAATCTCTAACGTCAAATTCCGCATCGTAGTGGACACGTTCTGCTCCGGGGTCGAGGTTAACTGCAATGACTTCAGTTTCAAGAAAGCGAGACCAGCGTTGAAAGGATGTGACAAGGGAAGATTTTCCCGCACCAGCGGTTCCTACAACAAAAAGCACGGGTGGAGAACTACTATCGAGACCGACCATGTTAGCCGCTCATACCGACCCTACATCAACCCTCCTTCATTTATTGGCCTAAATGCACGCGAAATGGACTTCTCCAAAAACGAAGGTGGAGAATGGTTATGTGCTCATCGTGCGTCCAGCAACATGTCGCAGCCGAGCGACACTGAGGAATTTACGATGAGCGATGAAGAACCCCCTATGCCTCCAGGACTACCCCCAATGCCCCCAATGCCACCTATGCCCCCCGGCGATGCACCTCCAGCACCTCCCGGCATGCCCCCTATGCCGCCAATGCCCGAAGCACCTCCTGCCCCTCCCGGTATGCCAGCCATGCCTCCTATGCCTCCCATGCCCGAAGCACCTCCTGCGCCACCCGGTATGCCGCCCATGCCACCAATGGCTGATGCCCCTCCTGCTCCTCCAGAGATGCCTCCAATGCCTCCAATGGCAGAAGCTCCTCCTGCTCCTCCAGAGATGCCTCCAATGCCCCCAATGGCTGAAGCTCCTCCAGCACCTCCTGAGATGCCACCGATGCCTCCAATGCCCGAAGCCCCAGCGGCTGACCCATTGATGGATCCGCTTGGAGCACCTCCAGCACCTCC
>QQSD01000042.1:0-2435 GCA_003602485.1 Candidatus Poseidoniales archaeon
GGTCTCATCTTCGGAGATGGTATGGCAGCGGACAAACCCGTTGAAGTGCTCCGTTTCGCTAACCGCGTCCCCTTGATGTACCAGCAAGGTGGGTGTTTGTTGACCAAAGCCATTGAATCCGTTGATTGGAGACAATATGGGTTGGACCAAGCAGGCGGGCGTGGCGTTCCCAAGGGGCCTGCTGCGATTCTCGTTCACCTGGCCAGTACCAACGTGCAGTTTACATCCGAGGCAAAAGAAGCACTCGCTGATAACGCCGAAGTCATTGATGAGGTGCGAAAGGCACTCCTCGAAATGGGGCGTGGATTGCGTAAGCATCTTGAGAAGAAGAAGAAAATGGCCAAAACCCAAGAGAAATTCGAATTGGTCAACGATATTATTCCAGCCATTGCCGAGAAAGCAGCTGCAATTCTTGACCGTCCGGTCCCAAACCTCTCTGGCTCTATCACCCGGATCATGGGTGCGGTAATTTCCGAAGCAACTACGGCATGGAACAAAGAAACCAAACAAACAGATGTTTCGATTACGCTGTTCAACTACACAACTCGAGCACGCTCTTACACGCTTTTGGCTTCCTGGCCTGAACGGGAGGGGGCGGCCATGGTCAACAATGAACAGGGGGGGCGCAAGGAAGCGAGCGGTGTTTGGGCGTGGAAACTCGATACGCTTGAACCGGGACAAACCATCACCTTCACCTATTCACTCACCGGACTGGAACGAGGAGATTGGACAGATACCGACCTCTTCTATCGTGGAAGTCAGGAAGTGATTGGGGCTTCGAAGATGGACGAAAAACTCCTCGAGGAGATTCGTCGCCAAGAGGCTGCAGCGGATGGCGGAGAAGAGTCTGCGGAGGATGAAGAACCAGCAGAGCCGGCAACGGCCCCTGCTTCGGACAACACTACAGACGCCCCTGCGAAAACGGGGCAACAAACCCTGATGGGTTTCGGAGGTGATGAATGATGTCTGCCATGCACACAACTGAAGAAACAAAGACGGCACTGCATGCTGTTGTGGAAGAAATGTACGATAAGATCGTCAAAGGCGAACCGCCAACGATGACCTTGCCGGTTCGGACCAAAAATAACATCGGCTTTGACAGTAAACTCGGCGTTTACAAATACGGCAAGAAGCGTTCTACTCGCGATGCAACAAGTTTGGGCTCAGCCAAGCAATTACTTCGTGCCCTTCACGTGGTTGAATTCATTGAGGAAATGATTGATGCTGGAAAATCCTCTACCCTCAGAGAGATGTATTACATTTCTGAAGCATGGGGCCTTGGAAAGTTTTCATCTCAAAATGAGTCAAACAATCTTGCTGAAGACCTTGAGGTCGTTACCAAGTGCATGCGAGAAGATTTCAAATTGCGACCGGAGGAGGACGGTGCTCGAATGATTGGGAACCTTACACTCCGTGAGCGAAACCGACGTGGCGAATGGATGCGAATCAATGCGCGCGACGATGTTGGAGATTCCGGGTACGGTGTGCCTTACAACGTTGAGGAGGAGAAGATTGAGCTTCTCGAACATGATATCAATTTCATCATGGCCATTGAGACTGGTGGTATGTTTGACCGTCTCATTGAAAACGGATTTGATGAAGATTACAAGTGTGGATTGTTGCACCTCAAGGGTCAGCCCGCAAGGTCAACGCGCCGAATTATGAAGCGCATGAGCGAAGAATGGGACCTACCCGTTGTTGTCTTCCTTGACGGTGACCCCTGGTCGTTCCGAATCTTCGCTTCTATCGCGTATGGTGCCATTAAGACGGCTCACATTTCGGAATACTTGGCTACGCCCTCCGCGACCTATCTGGGCATCACTGCAGATGATATCGAAGCCTACGACCTGCCAAGTGATGATTTGTCAACTCGAGATGTAGACGCCCTGAAGGCCGAACTTTCCGACCCTCGGTTTGCTGACCCATGGTGGCAGGAACAGATCAACATGATGTTGGAACTAGGAAAGAAGGCTGAGCAACAATCTCTTGCCAAATACGGTCTTGATTTCGTAACAGACACCTATCTCCCCGAGAAATTAGCCGACCTTGGCTTAGCCTGAGCCCCATGAGCGAGCCTTATGGAGGAAGAGGGTTTGGGGAATTATGATGCAAGCCGGTGAACCTGCCAAGCGCTCGCCATGGGCCATGCGCCTTGCCATCGCAGGCGCCATCATGGTCGTCATCGGAATCGTACTTGTCAGCAGCCAATCCAGCAACATTACGGCGGCGATGGACCCGCGAGAAAACTATCATCAAATCTATGTCGGTCCCGGAAGCGAAGTCACAGGACAATTGGATGATGTGTGTTACCGCTTTTATCAACTCAAAGACGACCCAGAGATGAGCGTTGAATTATTCCGCGTTGAGGGGTCGTCTATCTCGGGAGAAGCCATTGAAGAAGCCTCTTGCAAACTTGACTTCCAACCCATGACTGA
>QQSD01000042.1:2499-12267 GCA_003602485.1 Candidatus Poseidoniales archaeon
ACCATCACCTGTGAAAGCTCGTGTGAGAGTGCACAGGGTTGGCTCTCGTCAATCGATTCCTTCCAAGACAAATTATTTGGGTCAACGACGCTCCTCTTTGGCGCCACAATTTGTTGTTTTGGTATCTTCACTACCCCAATTGCGCTCATCATTTACCTTGCTTCCAAGCCTAGTAAAAGCCCGCGCGTTATGATGGTTGGAGAGGACGGTAGCCTCATCCCCATCACCGACCTCACCCCGGACAATCCTGTACTCTTTGACCGCCCTCAAGAGCAAAGCCGCCCGGAGCAAGGCCCAACCGTTGCACCGCCATTTGCCGACACAGCTGAACAGAATCAACCAGATGAATTCGTGGATGGGTTGCCTGATGTTGCCGCAGGGAATCTGTTGACAACCGAACAGGTCTATGCGTTGATGAAGGGCGATGTTGAAGCAGCACAGGAACACGCTCGGTCGGGCCGATATCAAAGCAATACGGCAGAGGATGCGATCGAAGAAGCAGCGAACGTAGCGGCAATTGCCTCATGGGATGAGGGAGTTTCTCTCGCGCAACCAGAGAACGAAACTACACCCAATCAACGACGAGTATCCAAACCCACCAAGGACACATCAACGGTCGTGAGTGACCAATCTTGGAAAGAATGGGAAGAGCTCTAAAGCAAACGATGAGTTCAAAGAGGGGGGTCCACTACTCAACTTCGAGTTGAGAAGATGACGGACCTCGACAATGCCCTCTATTTACTCCAAAACAAGATGCGCCGTCAAATTCTCGAACGCTTGATTCGAGAGCCGCATTACGCTATGCAACTCTCCCAAATCATCGGTGCAAGTCAACCTGCCATCGTCAAACACCTGAAGGAACTCGAAGATGGCGGCATGGTTTCAAAATCAAAAGTGCCTTCAGAGAAAGGTGGTCCGCCGAGAACCATCTATTCGGTAGAAAAGGCCTTCTCAATCCAAATTGACCTTGGACCTGACCTCTTCCGTTGCGAAAAGAGAAAACTTCCTGCTGGAGGCCCCATGAGGCTCTCAACGCAACTGCCATCAGCCTCAATACCCATCGCAGAGGCTTTGGGTGGCCGAAAGAAAATTGCAGTCGCTGAAGGGTTGTCGCATCTACGTTCGCTGAGCGAGGTACTTGACGACCTGGATGCGCAGCGAGACGCTGTCATCGCACTTCATCAGCACATTCGTCAACGTGTTTCGGCTGGTGTAGGTTCTGACTTCGAACTCTATGAGGAGCGGAGTATCATCCAATCCATCGTTGAATCAAACGGTGAGCGTTTGGATTTGGCATCGCTCATACAACGAGAACTCATCGGTGACACCAACGTAACAGAACTCATTGAGACATTGCGGAATCAACTTGAACGCCAAATCGCACAACGTTCTGGACAGATCATTGCCGCTCCGCTCAATACTGAGCTACGCTGGTATCTTGGACCGAAGCCCAAGTGAACAGCATCACAGATTTTCTTCTGAGAGGACCGTCACAAGAGACGACTGTTCAGCCAATCGCTTGTTGACATCGTCACGTCGTCCTTTGCCGACGAGATAGACCACGCCAAGCAGAGCGATGGTGAGTAGAATCACAGCGAATGGTAGTGCAGTCTTACCTACAACTTCCTGGGCCAAGTCAAGAATCGGGTTCTCTGATTCAAGGGCTTCACCGATAGCCATGACGTTGTCTCGTTCATCGGATTCGACAATCTCATTCATTGGGTCAACAACGACGTAGACGCCCTTACTACCTGCAGTAACGGGGTAGAGGAGATACAATTCAATCTCCTTGGCATCTTCGGTGTCATCCGGTGCGAGAAGAGCACCGACGACCTGTCGCATGACGACGCGTTCTTCATCGCAGCCGTTCTTACGGATTTCATCCATCAAGTCGAGGTCGTTGACATCATCATATTCACAAAGAACGATTTCAATGTCCGTTGCATGCACGTTACCTGTGTTTTGTAGAATAATACCAATAGGGATGGTCGTATCTACTTCACCGTTCATTGATGGTGGTAGGATGATCTCCTTGATTTCGAGGTTCGGTGCGCGAAGACGAAGTGTCACAATGAATTCGTTCGTGTCAAAGTTTTCGCCGTCCCATTGTGGGGAATCGTCGTGATCTCCGTTGTTGTCCATGTCTCCGTGCATCGAAACGACCTTCAAACCAAGTTGGCGGGTATCGAGCTTAGCATTGATGCCAATGGAGACAGCAGCAACCGTGGTGATGGTTTCGTAGGGTGCCATTTCAGGAAGGCGGAATTCGTTCAAATCCGTGAGGTAAACACAACTGTCTTCGGGGTAAGAAGACGCAGTAGATACTTCGAAGATACATGCTTCCTCAACCACAACATCTGCGCTGAGTTGCTTCATCATGTACCATTCAACACTCCAGCCGTCGAGCATGTTCATGCCAGGAGATTCGCTCCAAAGCAAGTCGTCGCCGTCCTTCTGGGCAGTGTGGTTGTTCAGTGTTGGAACATCCGCTACGTTTCCATTGTTGGTGACGTTGAATGTATATCGCACAATCTTGCCCGGTGCGGAGGTCTTGACAGCATTGTCTACGCTGGAGTCCATCGAAATTTGCATGTCGTGGAATTCCTTGACCGTCACTGCGAGGGTGATGGTGTCGCGGAGACGCGTTTCTCGGCCGCTATCGTCAGGATAGGCTTCCTCAGAGAAGGCCTGCAGGACGATGGTGTATTCACCTGCTTCGACACGGTTGGGCACATTCATGAGAACGTCAAAGGCTTGGTATGTCCCTGGCGAGAGTTCCATGAGGTTTTCTCGGGGGATGTCAATGTCCCAGATGACGTCCACGCCAAAGGCGTCGGTAACCCGTGCAAGACGGAAGTCAAAGCGGTCAGGGCCGTTTCCGTCGTTGGTAACGGTGAGCGGCAATGTGAGTTGTTCGCCTGGATTCACTTCGAGAGATGTTCCGACACCGGGGTCAATGCCTGCGTCCAAATCAAAGACGTGGATCACATTGGTCGAGAGGATGACTGAGTCAGAAATTCTCGGATATCCATCGAGGTATGCCTTGAGCGTTACAGCTGGGCCGAGGCCTGAAGTTGCGTTGGTTGGAGCGCAAACTGAGACTGTGACCGTCTTGGTGACAGAGTCATCATTGCCCTGAATAGTCCAAGCAATTGGGTCGCCAAGGCCATCGCCAGCGTCAGCTGATCCGGCTGCATTTGAGAAGTCGACATTGACGATCCAGTTCTCTTGGCGCCATGCGTCCATCGAAATTCCGTCTGGTTTCACATCAGGTGCGCCTGGTGTGACGAAGACAAGTTCTCCAGAATCAAAGTTCTTGGTTACGATGACATCGTATTCAGCACATTCACCTGGCAATACTTGCTCTGAACGATCTGGTACACTGAACTCAATATTTCCAGTTGAACGAATCGAAACGAAGACTCCCAATTCAAGGATATCGTATGTTCCCTTTTCTACAGACTTAATCGGTTCGCCTTCTGACCAGCCCTTGACATAGATGACGAAGGCACCCGGATCTTCTGAAGTTGGAACGCTCACTTCGAGATTCTTTGTCACGGATTGACCTGGGTCAAGTTCAACACGAGTCGGGAAGTTGATTTGCCAACCGAATGGTAGGAGCCACTCTTGTTGCCCCTCCAAACTGTTCGGGTCCCAGAACACGAAAGCGTCGTTGACGTTTCCTGTGTTCGTGATGGTGATGGAGAACAGAGCTGTTTGTCCCTGTTCAATATCTGCCATGCTGTGCGAGGTATCCAAATTGATGCCGTGAACGACGTCCATCAGCGTGAGGGTGACGATGTCGTTTTGGATTGCTGGGTCTTTGTAAGATTGCGCTGTTATGCGAACCTCAGCCAATTCATCTCCGTTCGCCTGATAGATGGACGGTGCCTGTACTCGCATGTAGAAACGAATATCTTCGCCACCTTCGAGGAAGATTGGCGTGTCTGGGAAGATGCTCGAGTGGTTGCTCGCGAAGTAGAGGTTGGCTGTCCAATTCATCGGAACACCAGAAATGTTGAGACCATAGGTGTCAGCAACCAAGTCTTTGGGACCGGGTGTTGAATTGTTCATGGTCAGGTTGTAAAGGGTTTGTTGACCTGGTTCAATCACGTGATAGAAGGTCTCTCCCTCATCATACTCAAGGTCGACTTGGCCGGTGAGGACGTGGGAGTAACAGATTGTGAATCGGTTGTTATTTCCTTCATCCCCGCACTTGTTAGTATCTGACCAAGCGATGTGGGCTCCACTTCCCAAATCATTCGAGAAAGCGGGTGGCATTCCGATACTCGGCTGCCGGCCGTTATTGGGCCCAAGTTTGTTTGAATTCCACGTCGTTACCGATACCGCTTCCCAGGGGTCTAACGCCGTGAGGCCGTCCCCTGTCAGGTCGGTTTGATTGAGGCGTGCATAGAGAACTTCTTCATTTGCGGAGGTGTTTCCTGAATCAACCCAAGCGATGTGCACGTTGTTTTGGTCATCGGTCAAGAGTGATGGGAAGACAGAGTTTCCTGCGTAAGGAGAAGCTGGTGGCAAGCCACCGTTACCCTCAACGTTGGAAATGGGGGTGTCGTTGATCTTCTTGATGGCGTAGGTCGAGAGTCCTTGGTCGGCGCCGTCCCAAGCTCCTGCACCTTGCAGGCGAAGTTTCGTGTAGTAGACTTCGTAATTGACGTCCTTTTCGAAACCGTAATCTCGTCCATCCATCCAAGCAATGTGGGTGTTGCCTTGCATGTCCACGCCGATAGAGGGGTGGAAGGAGTAGGCGTCATCGATGGTGACACGGGTGTCGTTGACAACGACGAGGTGGCCGTCAGCCCCTGCGCCTGTGTCTTCGTAGTAGGTGCCGCCCTGAACCCAGTGTCCGGATTCGCCTGGTGTGAAGGATGGGTCGTTGTTCATCTTGGCGTAGGGGTCCAAGACTGACATGTAGATTTCACGAGAGTTGTTGGTTGAGATGTAAACCATGGCTTCAACGAGGAGAGCCATTTGGTTGGTACCTGACCCTGAAGGGAACTCGTAAGCTTGTCCGCCAGCATCGGTGTTCGCCAAGGTATTACCTGGGCAGTTACGGCTCTGTGTTGAGACAATACCGTTGGGGCATTGCACGAGGTCCATGAAATGAGATTGGATGTTACCTGCGCCACCGTAGCCTTGACCGTAGAGTCCAACGGGAATGACGCCAGAGAGAAGACAGTTGTCGTGTGCTTCCTGGATAGCAGCCTTATCGTCAGCTTGTTGAGAGGGGTCGCCGTCCTTAGGTCCTTCGTCTGAAACTGGAATCACAATCTTGGTTGCGTTGGGGTTCCAACGGTGGTCGGATTGTGTTGGTGGGTTGCCTGGGACATTGCCTGAAGCATCCTTCCATGAGAGACAGGCCCAGTTTGAACCTGGACCCCAGTCTTCACCAGAGTAACCGGAGTAGGTGTTGCCGTTGTAGATGGTTCCTGGCAACTTGCGGATACCACCGGAGTCATCTCCAGGTGTTTGGCCAAGTGCGGTTGTACGAGGGCCTGTGTTCTTGTTGTAGCCTTGGCAGTTACCCGAACTTGCGGCGCCAGGGAGGGTGTTACCAAGTCCGTAAATGGTCTCGTAAACCGTCATGTTAGCAACTTCAAGCAACGGCTTGATGCCTTGGAAGTAGCTTCCAGAGGCGAAGTTACCGCCGTAAACGACCGTACAGATGTCGGCCCATTCTGTGTACATCGAACCTGAGGTATCTACGATGAAGGCCAATTCGACCTTGCCACCGCGAGTGTCGTCCCATGCGATCTGAACGTAGTCATTTGCATCAACGATAACGTCTGGGTGGCCCTTGTGACCGATGATTGGGGTGAGAAGTGTGTCGTCAAAGAGAGTGACGATAGCTCCTGAACTGATGTCAGGTTGAATCATGGAGTAGTAAATTTGAGGTTGGTTGAAGAAGCGACCGAGTTCATCATAGTTGTCTTGCCAAACGATGTGGACATTGTTCTGGCTGTCGAGGTCCAAGGCTGGCCAATCACGGTTCTGTGACCTGCGAGAAATGATGGTGTCATCGATGGCAGAGAGAGTCCCATCGTCAGAAGCCATTCCGTCCATGGGCGAGGAAAATGGTTGCAAAGCAGTGTACATGATTGCGTGTTGTCCTGCTTTATCAGCCCAGACAACGTGCACACGGTCGTACTCGTCAACTTCGAGGTCGGGGTGCCAAATCTTGTGGAGTCCCGAGTTTGTAATTTGAGTAGCGTCAATGAGGGTCTCGCCACGTGGGGAGATCATTGCGTAGTAGAGGTGGAGGTTGTTGCGGGTCCAAACAACGTGGACGTTGCCCGAACTATCGGAGCCGACTGCGGCTTGGGCGTCGGATGCAGTACCTCCGTCAACGATTTGGACGGCTTCGGTAATAACAACGGTACTGGCACTCACTGTGACGCTCGCTAGAAGCAGCGAGGACATAACTGAAAGCACCATAATGGAGGCTAGGCTGATTGATTTCATTTTCTGGCTCATGGAGTCACCTCAAAGGTTCAATGATTCAACGAGATTCTTATCATACTTAACCGCGTTCCCTATCGGTCTGTAAAATGGTGTTCAGATGTGGCGCAATGGAGCGCTTCTCTCACCACAGTTGTAGCGATTTCTAAGCCCATTCACTCGGGTCAAATCCGCTGCCAAATGACATCTTTTCATCGAACTCGACTTGTGGCGCAGGACCATCTCCTTCAGAGGGTTGTGTGCCGTCAGGTTTTGCCTTTGATTTGGGCCAATCGTCAACCGGACCAGATTTCCCGACTCCGGGCCCGTAGGAGTATTTGATTTCGTGAATAAGAGCGAGTTTTGCCAACCACAGACGGCGAAGATTGTTCATGAATTCGTGCTTGCTTAATCCATCAAACCAGATGGGGAGGCTGACGTTGAATGCTTGAAGCGGTCCTGGCTTCTTGTCGCCCTCGTGTCCCATGTGAATGGCCCAATCCACGCCTGTCCGAATGAGATGTAATCGGCTCTCATGAACCCATTCAGCCCAGTCACTGTCTTCATCATCCATGTGAGATTTCATCTCTTTTTGTTGCCCTTCATCAACGCGTGTCATGCTGGATAAAGCGACAAGGTCGCGTCCTTTTGGAACGACAACGGCGAACATGTGGCCTTGTTTACCACCCGGATACCTTACCAGAAAATGGGCATGGGCGCGAGGGTCCTGTTGAGACTTTGCAGTGAGGCGCTCTTCGGTAAGCCACTGCTTGAGTAAATCAACCACTTCATCGGGCGACATGATTCAACCCAAACGCTCATCCCGTTTGAAACACACTCTTTTTGACGGCTAAATTTGTTCCAAAAGATGGAAGAAGCGTTCTTTTTGATCTCTCGGCATCGTGCGACGCTTCCAAACGCTTCGAAGGTCAACCCAAGCATCCCATGCCCGGGCGAAGGTCTTGCCACTCAGCCAAAAGAGAGGGAACATGAGGAGATATGTTGCCATTGCAAACAGTGCTTGTTCGACTGCAGTAAGGCTTCCCCAAACCGGTAGAATTGCGTGGAGGGTGTCAAAAATTGTATCAGCATTCATCCAAAATACACCCGTCCAAAGGAACGCAATCAAAGGCCAAATGAGTAATGAGCCAAAAAAGGCCGCGAGGAATTGATAACTCGTCCGGGCATCAAGCCCCTCGTCGGTAGAATCGCCAAGAAGGCGGCCAAGGAGCACTTGCAGGCCCAGCGAACTGAGGGAGAGAGGGAGAAGGAGTAAGAAGGCTAGAAACGCTACTGCGTTCATTGGGGCTTTCATGAGGCGGCCTGTCTTGAACCCTGTCCCCGTTGCATTGAGTGCACGTCCATCGAGTTGATTGGCCTCGAGGATTTCTGCTGCTTCAATTGCGTGCGCCATCCGTCCATCAGCAATGGGTTTTGGTGGGAATGCCTTAGGTTCAGCCGACCATTCTTCACGTACTGCCCGTGCTGCATGCACTTCATCCTGCCATTGAGGCAATTCGCGTCCTTCTCTGCGTGCTTGGAGATGTGCAGCCAAATGGAGCGCTCGGTGTTCTTTCCACGTCGCTGTGTTCGGTGTCTGGAAAGGGAGTTGGGATTGGAGACGATCTCGTAGCGAATGGACGACTTCTGCCGGAGGCTCAACCCATCCGCCCTGCTTGACGGCATCAACCATTTCGTCAGGAATAAGTTCGCTTGTCACTTGAATAGGTTCACCAAACTCGATGTATTGGTCTGTTCTGAAATGTTCCCTGCAACGGAAATGCAACCCAACCGGGAGCACATGAGGGAGTTCCAAGTCACTGGCTTTGGCCAGTGCTGCTGACGCGAGCACCGTGCGAATTGGTCCTGTTTTGAATCGAATCATATGAGACTCACTGTGACTGGTCCCTTCTGGGAAAAGAACGCAACCAAATCCATGAGCAACACCGTTGGCCAGGGCGAGGAGTGAGCGCCCATTGAGGTGCATGGCCTCTTCTTCCGTGCATCCACCGCGCAGGAGTTCTGCCTTCCTCACAACTGGTTGAACTGCAAGACGGCGCGTCCACCATCCTAACAACGGACGAGTGACAAGATCATGTCGTGCTCCAACGACGAACTCCTTGGGGTGTTGAAGGAAAATAGCAAGCGGGTCCATGAGGCCGTTGGTGTGCCACCCGCAACACATGGCTCCGCCCCCCGATTGCATCAGAGGGGTTGCCCGGGTGATGCTGGTCGTTCGAAATTGTACACTTGCGACTCTGCGGCACATCCAAAACGCAACTTTGGTCCAGAGATATGAGCCCGGAATTGAGCTCGTATAGGTGGGAAGGGGGGTTGCAAGAAGTTTGTCAATACGCATTTTTTTCGCTGAGGCAGAGAGAATTGGCAATACCTCACCATTGTGGACGGCTTCCTCTTCTTCGGTAACGATTGTTGCCATCAAATCACACCCTGTAATGATGTTGCCAATGAGGCCAGCGATTCGTGGTTGGGCTCAGTGTTGATTGTTTTTGGCCACATGGACATCAAGGTCTCACCACCGTCACCCTCGTTGCGGGGGATAACGTGAAAATGAACATGAGGTACTTCTTGGCCAGCAAGTGGCCCGTCGTGAAGACAAATTGTGAAGTCGGTTGTGGAAAAATGAGCCCCCAAGCGTTGTTGAACGACAGTAATGCCTTCCATCAACCCACTCAATTCGTCTGGACTTAACTCTGAAAGACGTTGAGCTGGTTTTCTGGGAATGACGAGTGTGTGGCCTTCTCTGCGTGGAAAAATATCCAAAAAGGCATACCATGATTCACCTTGGGCGACGCAATGGGAAGGGATTTGGCCCGAAAGAATACTTTCAAACAAAGTCCCCATGATTGGCTTCGAAGCCGTTCATGCCTTTGTTCATTGTGGAGCGAGGACCCAATGGCCGCCTGCTCCTTTCTTGATAGCAAGTGTGCCAGTGACGCCTTCACGGTCGACTGTGACGTGGTGGAGGAAGTCTTCGTTGGTCTCTGGGAAATCTTCGCGGGCAAAGGAGCCGCGGGATTCTTCCCGGGCTAGACCGCTTTGTACCGACGCAGTGAGAAGGCGGACAGCGGCTTGTGTTCGCAGCACTTCAAGGAGGTTGGTGTTCGCAATCAAAGAGCGCTGATCCAAATGCAGCGACTCAGCTGAATGGCTCGCGGTTTCGAGTTTGGTGAGCAGCGAGGCCATGGATGATGCGGAGAGAGTGGGCGCTGATGCGAGGGCCGATTGTACGGAAGCCATCACAGTGCCGCAACGAACGACGTGCGTCTCTTCGCTATCGCTCATCATTGC
>QQSD01000043.1:0-20083 GCA_003602485.1 Candidatus Poseidoniales archaeon
GGATGGTCTCCGTTTATCCTTGATGTGCGCTCAGATGGTGAGTATCAGCAGGTACGCGTTGCTTCTTGCGACCTCCAAGTTCCTCACACAGCGGTTCTTTCAGTGGCGGACCAATTACCCAAAAACGCTGACATCGTGATTCATTGTAAGGCTGGGATGCGTTCGCAATTGGCTGCGATTGAACTCATTAAAGCAGGATGGGACGGCAAGAATCTCTACAACCTTGAAGGCGGTATTATCGCCTGGAACACGGCAGCGCCTGACGAAATTGTTTGAGGCTAACACCCCATTGGCTCGAAGGCGAACAGCCCTGAAAGAAAGACATCAATCACTTCTGGGGGGTGAGGTTGATAGCCACTCATGCCTTGCTCATCGTAGGGAGGAGTGCATATCGCTACACTCATCATTGCCGATGAAAACGAAGGACGCCGCAACTTATTGGCGAATACCTTCGAGCGAGAGGGCTTTGAAGTCACCCGCCTGAGTACCCTCGGGCAAGCTGAAGCAACCGCATTGGGAGTCTTCCCAGATGTGCTGCTCCTTGAAGGGGAATGGTCTCAAGGAAGTGCATTGGAAGTCTGTCAAACCTTGAATGCCCAACCAAAATTCCGCAATACATCACGAACGGTCGTTCTGTCGCGTACCACCGCCCCCGATTTTCTCTCTTCAGCAGCCATGGCCGGTGTCTCTGAGGTTATTGGGAAACCGATTGACATGAACATGTTGGTGAGTCAAATCCGCCGTCATGCCACGAAACAATTCGTGGCTCCTCCAGCCGAGATTGCTGCACCCCAAGCCGGTACATTTGGAGGCCAGCGCTTCAATGTCAACATGACCATGAACGATAGCAAATGGGCACTGCCTATGCTGCGAAGACTGGTTGAAGCAGGAAATATTGACGATGAGTTTGTTGCTGACATTCAAGCCGAAATGGAGCATGAAACCGGCGTTGATGAAGACGAAAAGGACACGAACATCTCACCAGAAATGTTGACCGAAATGGTACGTCTTGCATTGAACCGCTTGGTCGGATCAACTCAGGAGGCAGTTCCAAAACCAGCGATAGCCACTGAATCAAATGCACCGAGTATCAGCGACCTCAACAAAGGCGCAACTCTTGGAGAGGGAGCGACAACGTCCAAGCGTAAAACGAAGATTTCGGATTCAATGGAAGACATACTTGAGCGACAGGCCGAGGATATTGCTGAGGAAGTTGAAACTTCAATGGATGAAATCCTCGATGAGCGTCCTGAATATGTCTCGTTATTGGAAGAAAACGAGCAGGTGGGTATTGACCCGGAAACCCTCAAATTAACACGTCTTACCTCAGAACTTGTCCATGAATTAATGCAAGCCCTCCAACGTCCTGGCGCCCTTTCAGACTTGACGTTGTTGACACAGGTAGAGGATGCTTCAGGCTTGATGGGGGACGTCCTCCAAGCTTTACCTGTTGATGAAGAGGAATGAATGTGGGGCTTGGAACCATACCTCTGAATGAGAGGATTGAAACCCCATATCCCCTGCCCGTATCCGGTGGGAACGGTGACGCAAGGCGATTTACCCGAAATCTTTGGTTCCAAATGGCGCCCTGATAAGCCACTTGCCTTTGTACAACCACTCCCAAAAGGGGCGGCTAAATCTGAACTTCTTTCCTTCGTAGCTCAACAACACGATGCTCATCTTCACTTGGTTTCAAACATCTGGGACCACCTGATTGAACAGGAACCTGATACCTTTGAAGGCCCTTCTTGGTTGACCTTTTCAGAACGCTTCCTCGAGGCACTCGAACGTGGGCTCAAGAAGCAAATGAACAAGACACTCGCTGATGAATTGGAGCGTGAAGTCATTCCGCGTCGCAGTATGGAATTGATGCTTGAACGACGACGAACTCATTTCTTGGTCGACATGCGTTTGATGCTACGCCGACTGAGTTACTACATGGCCATCACCATGGACCAGCGTTTGGAATGGCAGCAAATGATGACTCGAACCAGGGCTTTGGACGCGGTGCTGAAAGAAATTTTCACTGAAGGTGTTGAAACGCCTGACGGTGGACGCTTTGGAGGCAAAGGATTCCGCTCAACTTGGCAAGAAGGGGTCGTTGCAGTTGCCACTGCACTCAAGCGTCAACCAGACGCTCCTCGCACTGCTCGACCAGGGGATGGATACGAAGGTGACCTCGTCGCTCCAATGATTCGAGATATTGGCTTAGGATTGGCCATGGGGGACACGCCTCTCGACGTGATGGCAGCGAACCTTGGAAAGGTCGGGTCAAACCAAAACGGAGGTTGGGACGATGCAGGAGGCCGAGACCTTCACGTTGGTGCATGGCATGTTGGCGTTCTTCCTCCTACAGCACCTTTGCCCATAGCCAGCGCTACCATGACTGGTATGGCCTTTGCCGCTTGGCGAAAAAGGCTGGATCGGTTCCATGTTGCTTGCATTGGAGAAGGAGCTTCTTCAAGCGGAGAATTTTGGGAATCAATGAACCTAGCAGGTGCCCGAGGGCTTCCAATTGCTTACATTCTTCAAAACAACCAAATTGCCTTGGATACACCCCCAGCAAAACAATCTGGTGTTGAATTATGGGCTGACAAGGCCAAAGCAATGGGCTTCCCAGCATGGACCATTGACGGTTCAGACCCTGCGGCTTGGCACGCATCAACAGCCACTGCGAGAGAATTCTCCATGGCAGGCGGCGGTCCGACTCTCATCCATGTTGAAACCATGCGTGGATGCGGGCATGCTCACCATCACGATGACCTCTATCTGGGTAACCCAAGTGGAACACCACCGGGCTATGTAGACCGAGATTTGTTGGATTATTGGGAAGCGAAAGACCCCATTCCAACGCACCGTAAGTTATTGATTGACCTTGGTGTCGATGAAGGTGTTCTTTCAACAATGGAGGCTGACGAAGAAGCCGCCGTTGCAGAGGCTCACCGCTTGGTAATTGAAATGGAATGGCCTGAACCTTCAACAGTCACCAGGGGAGTCACCTCCCTTCACGATGCTGCCACCCATGCCAACCACCTCTCCCGCGTCAAAGGCGAATCAAAAACAGCGCCTCGTGACAGTCCTCTCGCTCTCGGTGAGCGCGCTTGGGCCTATGCCGAACAAGGTGGTTGGACCTACGCTCGTGCAATCCAACAAGCCATGGCAGATATTGCGACCATGCACGGGGATGATTGCGTCTTCATTGGCGAAGACATGGAGGTCGCAGGAGCCTTTGGGATGAACATGGCTCTCAAAAATGCTGGTCATGATGACAAACTCGTTGATATGCCATTGTGTGAAGCTGTCATCGTTCACACAGGAGTTGGTGCTGCTCTATCGGGCATGAAGCCAATGGTTGAGATACAATTTGGAGGTTTTGCTGCCCTTGGTTTCAACGCACTGGTCAACAATGCCGCCATGTTACGTTGGCGGTGGGGTGCTGATTGTCCCATGACGATTCGCATTCCCCTGGGTGCTCGCACTCGTTCAGGTCCCTTCCATGCCAATATGATCGAAGCATGGTTTGCTAATGACCCGGGACTCGTCGTCATGGCTCCTGGAACTCCTCAGGACGCATACGACCTCTTGATGGAGGGTGCTCAATTACCTGATCCAGTCTTGATGCTGGAACACATCGGCTTGTACGGCCTGCGTGGTGGTAAAACAGGTTGGGGCATGAACATCAATCAAAAAGTGGATACTGAAACTGTGTTAGAACACATCGCAACCGGTACTACCTACAAATTAGGACGAGCAAGCGTCATTCGTGGCGGACGCGACCTTACGCTCGTGACATGGGGCGCTATGGTTCATCTCGCCATTGAAGCGGCAGAAGCATTGAGCGTGGAAGGCATCGAGATTGAAATCGTAGACCTTCGCACTCTCCTTCCTTTCGATGCTGAAACATGCATTACCTCAGTTCAGCGAACGGGGCGCCTTGTCGTCCTCCAAGAAGGTCAATGGTCTGGAGGGTTGGGCCATACTGTTCAATCCAGAATCATGGAAGAGTGCTTCTACGAACTTGAGTCGGCACCTGTTGTGATCGGGGCTTTGGACACACCTGTCCCCTTCTCACCGCCACTCGAAAATCACACCATACCTTCCACGGAGCACATTATTACCGTGCTTCGTCAATCCTGTAATTCATGAGCGGTCAGGGAAGAATCGGTGCTTGATGTCACATGCAAGCCATGCACCCACCCATGTAGATGTGAAGTAAAACGGCAGGGAAGCCCAATACCCAGCCACAAGATTGGGGCCGAAGGTTCGAGCAGGATTCATACTCGCTCCCGTCAATGGTCCTGCAACGAAGGCAAGAATACCTACGGTAGCTCCGACCCAAAGCGCGATGACGGGTATCGACGATGTCCGCTGAACGACAAATAGGATGCTGGTCATCAGTACTGCAGTGATGGCCACTTCAATCGCGAAGCCTTGAGTGAGTGATAGATCTGAATCAACGAGGGTTGGTCCTGCTCCCGAAAGCAGGAATCCTGCCAGGAGTGCTCCGAGACATTGGGCGATGATATAGGGGATTACAAGTGCGTTCGCAAGTTGACCATCCCTCCAAAAAGCCAAGGTGACCGCCGGATTGATGTGCGCGCCGCTGACTGGCCCAACCAGCATGATGGCAAGGGCGACCACCGCTCCAAAACTTAGCGAAATCATGCCGTGGGAAGCGCCATAGGCCACACTTCCGCAACCCACGCCTACCATGAGCGCCGTGCCGAAGAACTCCCCCATAACACGTCTTCGCATGGTTCAACCTGTTGGAGGCAACCTTGAAACTCTTCTGTTGGAAATATACAGAGAATGCCCGTGACAACCGTCAAGAACTCCTATCGCTTGGCTGGCATATGGAGGAGGATAGTCCAGTAATGGGTATCCCCCAATTGGTACTCAACAATACGCTTCTACTCAACGGAGCGCTCTTTTTGGGCATCGTTGCACTGCATGCTGGTATTGAGGATGCTCAAATTGATGCTGGATGGATTTCCATCACACTTCTGGTTTTTGCCCTCGCCCTCTTGATTAAATCGGCCGATGTCTTCATCGAAGGGGCGAAAGGATTGGCCTATCGAGCGGGATTGCCCGAAGTGGTGATCGGACTTACTATCGTCTCCATTGGTACTTCGTTGCCCGAAATATTGGTCACTTCTACTGCAGCAGCAGAAATCCCCTCAGCGCCCGAAGTCGCCGATTTGGCAATTGGTGGGATCTTCGGGTCTATTCTTGTACAAATAACCCTCATTTTGGGAATCGTTGTCGCATTCCGGGGAGTCAAAATCCGCCCCTCTTGGCTCAAACGAGATGGAACTATCATGCTTTCATCCATTCTTCTTCTGACCTTTTTCATCTCAACAGGCAATGTATTGAACCGCATTGAAGGCTTCATTTTAGTTTCGCTGTATGTCGCATACATCTACTGGTTGCTGTCCAAACGAGAAGAAATCCTCGAGGATGAACTTTCTGGAGTTGAACCTGTTGAACGAAAAATGGACCGAACAACTGCATCTTATGCGGTCATGGTCACTCTAGGGTTGCTACTCGCTCTTTTTGCAGCACATCATTTGGTTAATATCGCTAGTGCACTGGCTTATGACCTCAATGTTCCTCATGCAGTAATAGGGACGACCGTTTCAGGATTGGGGACCTCGCTACCAGAGTTGACCATTGCCTTCATGGCGGCTAAACGGAGTGAAGGAGTTGCTATTGGTACCTTGATTGGCTCAAACATCACAGATCCGTTGCTTTCCATCGGTCTTGCAGCCCTCGTCAATCCGCTGGCTTTGACGGCTGCGAGTTATGACTTGACAATGTACCTCATCATTCCAGCAACCATCCTCGGTACCGGCATTGCCCTCATGATGATGCGTTCTCAATATGAGTTTAAGCGATGGGAAGGCGTTGTTCTTATTCTTGTATACGTTGTTTTCCTCGCCTTGTTACTGGCTGAACAACAGGGCATCCTCGTTCTTTGAGCAATCCTTGATTGATTCGAAAATGAAACTAATCGCTCTTAAGGGAGCGACGCTTCGCAGGTCCATGGTGGACTTCCAACTTGATGAGATGCAAGCCATGCTCAAGGAATTGGCTCACGAATTTGCTGTAGAAGAGATTCGCCCTCAAGCAGAGCATTGGGATGAAACCGCGCATTACCCCAAAGAAACCATCCAAAAAGCCCACGAAATGGGCTTGCTCAACCTTCACATCCCCGAGGCTTACGGTGGAGCAGGTTTGGGTTCATTTGAGGAGGTCTTGGTGAATGAAGAACTGGCCTGGGGCGATCCAGGTTTTGCTACCGCAGCATATGCTACTGCACTCGCATCAGCCCCCATCATCACCGGCGCAACGGACGCTCAGAAAGAAATCTGGCTGCGGAAGATTGCAGAAGACGGTGCGCTCGCTTCCTATGCGGTAACAGAACCTGGTGCAGGTTCAGATGTTGCTGCGTGTAAAACAACGGCCATCAAAGACGGAGATGATTATGTTATCAACGGTTCAAAAATGTGGATTACAGGGGCTGGTCATGCTGATTTCTTCTTCGTGCTTGCCAAAACAGACCCTGGAGCAGGTTACAAAGGGATGTCTGGATTCATTGTCGAAAAGGACGCTGAGGGCTTTTCCTTAGGCAAAAAAGAACAGAACATGGGGCAGCGCTGCTCCGACACCCGTTCGATTACATTTGATGACGTGCGTGTGCCAAGCGACCACCTCATCGGTGACTCAGAATCAGGTGGATGGATGAACGCCATGAAAGCCTTTGACATGAGCCGTCCGAATATTGCAGCTCATGCAACGGGCCTCGCCCGAGCCGCATTCGAACACGCTCTCAACTATTCCAATGAACGGCAGACCTTCGGAAAGCCTCTTCATCAACATCAAGCGATTCAATTCATGCTCGCAGACATGAAAACGAACATTGAGGCTGCTCGAATGTTGACTTGGAAATCAGCCTCTGATTTTGATGCGGGAGTTCGTAACACCGAATCTGCAGCCCATGCAAAACGCTTTGCTGCTGACATGGCCATGCAGGTGGCCACTGATGCAGTACAGGTTTACGGCGGTTATGGTTACTCCGAAGAATATCCCGTGGCTCGTTTGATGCGGGGTGCAAAGGTGATGCAAATTTACGAAGGCTCTTCTCAAGTGCAACGCATGATCATTGGACGAGAAATCACCAAAGGCCTTTGAATCATTTTCTGCCGTTCAACAGGTCCTCTTCGAGTTTCCAAATTCGCTCTTCGCTGTGATGCCAGGGGGATGACTTGCACTGCATTGTATCGTCTTCAAGCGCTGCTGACCAGCGCTCAAAAGCGCGGTCTTCAACGCTGTCCTGTGTCTCAAATTCATTGACGTCAAGATGGTATGCCTGGGCGTAAAATTCGTGAATGTTAATCATGGGTGTCTCCAACAACTCCATTTCTTCTGCCATCCACTCATCATCATCATCATATTCATCATCATGATAATCATCGAAAATGACGCCTTCTTCGCTAAACTGACACACATTTTCGAGAACGCGACGCGGCGAAATGATAAATTGAGCCAGCAATGGAATGCGCATTGCCGTTGTGGTATCATTGCTCAAGGAAAGGGCAAGTGCAGCGATTTGGTCACCCACAGGGAGCATGCGGTGACGTGCATCTGGATGGATGCATATAGATACGCTAAATTTGTTCATCGTGAGGACATCCTTTTTTCGAGCGCCTGCTGTAATTGAGAATCTCCAAGACAATTCGTCAAACATTCCCATTTCATCGTCAAACTGGGTATCATAATGAGGTCGTGTTTCGATGAGGTATGTCCGTCTCGATTTGCCTTTGATGAGGATTCGGTCCAAACCGTGATGCCCAGCGATTCGTTCCATGCAATTGGTTCCATCCGTGACGCTTTGGAGTAAATCCATCGAACGCTGGTGAGCATCACGAGTCTCTTTCGCCCAATGACCTGGTGGATGCCACTGTTTTTCCGCGTACATGAAGGGACGTGAGTTTGAGTGTTTATGAACCTAAGATGTCACAATGCAAAAGAGGGTGCTTCTCGTCTTCTCACCATGGGAGGGTCATCGGCCGCTATCGTTCTGGCTGCGGGTGCAAGCACCAGATTGGGTCAGCCCAAGGCCTTGATTGAAGTTGGAGGTACACCCCTCATCGTATTGGCATATGAACACCTGAAGCAAGCTGGGTGTTCACCCATCGTGATTGTCACACGACAGGATTTGGCGGTGGACCTGATGCTCGCTCTCCCAGATGCTAATATCGCCATCAATTCAGACCCTGAACGGGGCCGAACAGGGAGTCTACAGCGTGGGTTGATGGCTTTGATGAGCGAACTGGGGCGATTGCCCCGTCAGGTGGTGCTAGCACCCGTTGACCGTCCAGGATGGTCGTCTCAAGTCGTACGTGAATTGCTCAAACATGGCGGTCCTGCTGGTGCACGAGATGGGACCTCTCGGGGCCATCCAGTCATCTTTGATACAGCATCAATGAAAGCTGTTCTCGCAAACCAACCCGATACTCCACTACGTGACATCGTTTCTTTTGCGCCTGTTGATGTTGATGCACCCTATCTCCATCTTAACATCGACACTCATGAAGATCTGCTCCAGTTAAGGGAACATGAGACAGCCCTGTTAGCCTATTTTTCCCAATGACAAGGGATATGAGGGCCTGCTTCAAGGCCTAAGCATGACCGCTCAAGTGTTGACCTGGGCGTTGAATCAATTGAACGAGCGTCGCAAGGTTGTTCTCGCAACCGTATTGACGACTTCCGGAAGTGTTCCAGGTAAAACAGGTGCACGCTTGGCGATGCGTGCAGATGATGGTAAGTGGAGGGGTACTATCGGGGGAGCAGGGCTTGAACATCGTGTTCTCCAACGCTGTAGAGCGCTCCTTCAATCAGCCAAAAAACCTGAAGCTGAACTGCTCACCTACGGTTTGAACAAAGGTGCGAAGGGCTATGAAGTAACACCGCTTGATTCACTTTGCGGCGGTCGTGTCACGATCGCTGTTGAGGTGATGATTCCAATGCCGCATGTCTTCATCATGGGAGGAGGTCATTGTGGTGAGGCTATCGTAGGACTGCTTGACCAACTGGCGTGGTCTTATTCAGTTCATGATACGCGTGAGGAGTTTTCTTCTGATCAACTGTATCCGCGGGCAGTGAAGTGCATCACATCCACTGTTTCAGACTTGATGGCATCTGAAAATGCGAATACGTTGAACCGCTTCTCTGATATCTTGCTACTGGGGCATGATTGGGCCGAAGACCAAGAGCGCTTGCTATCGCTCTTGAGTATCTTCAACGATGCTGGCTATCAAATGGATGGTGAGCAAGCACCCCGTATTGGTGTGATTGGGAGCCGTTCTAAGTGGCAGTCCTTCGAACAAGAAGCCCTTCGCGAAGGGATTCCACAACATCTGCTTGACCAAGTCATCTGCCCTATTGGCATTAACATCGGGGCAGAATCACCTGAAGAAATTGCGGTGGCCGTTGTAGCACAAATTTTGTCTTCTCACAAAGGCGTCCTACCAGACCAACCTACTTGGCGTCAATCTTCCTGAATGAAGATTTTTTCACGGAAATAGCGCAATTCTTCTACGGATTCTAGAATGTCATCGAGAGCTCTGTGGGCTCCTTTCTTGTTGTATCTGGATACACTGGGATACCATCTGCGCGATAGTTCCTTGATGGTCGAGACATCAACCATGCGATAGTGCAACATCTTGAGCAATGTCGGCATTTCTTTCCCGAGGAACTGACGGTCGTTCCAAACACTGTTGCCACAAAGTGGTGCTGTACCAGGCTCAACCCATTGCTCAAGGAATTCAATGGTTTGCTGTTCCGCGTCTCCAACCTCTACACCCTCGGTGTGTATACGTTCAACCAATCCACTTCCATAGTGGTGTTTTGTGTTCCACTCATCCATTCCAGCCAGAAGTGTCTCTTCCACTCGAATGGCGAGATTGGGCCCTTGGGCAACGATATTCAGTTCACTATCGGTGACCACGGTTGCGATTTCAATGATCGATTCACGCTCAAGATCCAAGCCCGTCATCTCAAGATCAATCCACACCATGCGCTTTCTCTTCTCGTCCATGAGGCTCTTGACCGCCTCGGGGGCTTTTGTTCTTCGCAGAGAAGCCTTTCTTAGATTTCAATTTTCATTCGGCTCAAAGTTGAGCATAATCTGTCCCGTGGGTCCAAAGGCTACAACGGGCAGATAACCCTCGTGTGGTGTCTGTTCAATGGACTGTATGATGTTCGTAACTGCATCACTTGGTAGACGAACTGCAAAGCCTTCTCCAGTATCCAGGAGGCCACTATGTGAAGGGCCCTGAGGTTTGGGCTCAGGTTGTGGTTCTGCTTTCGTTTTCTCCTGAAGATCTTCCTCAGCCCAATCAAATTCATCTTCGTCCGCTGAAGTATCCTCAACGTCATCGACTTCTGTCTCCTCAACTGGTTCTTCTACGACCTTGGCAGTTGTTGCGAGAACGGGCTCAGGTTCTGCCATCTCTTCTACAGGCGGGGCTTCGCCTCCAGTAGTTGCTTCAGGCGTCATAGGCTGATATGCGACATCACCCTCGACATAAATGCCATCATTTTCGTTCATACGCTGCATGAAGAGGAAACCAAAGCCGAGCGCTAACAATCCCATCATGACGATTCCAACGGCATTGAAAAGGTCATTTTCAAGCGTGGTTGTGAACAAGAATGACGTTAAGATCGAACCGTAACCTCCGATACCTCGGCGCCAACGAGCATCATGCTCTTCGCTGAATCCTTGGATGCCGATGAAGACCAGATACATCGTGGTGATGAGATAGGCAATCGACGTCAAGTCAACTGGTACCAAGAACATAAACACCCCAATGAGCGTATACGCAGTTCCAACGAGACCCAACCGGTCCATGTATGCAAAGAAATCGTCATCACTATTCCATTCTATATTTTTCCAATCATAGACGAGGTCGTCCTTATTTGAAAGCAGTGTGAACATAATCCCCTGTATGGCGAGAATCGCTCCTGCGAGGGTTGTTCTTTCGTCCACGGAGCCTATGTCGGATTGAATCATGACGTTGATGGAGGCGAATGTGACGAGGGCTGGCAAGATGAGTAGATTCGATGCTTGCCCTCCCTTGTATGCTGAATACGACAGAATCGCAAGTCCGATGATGGGCCCAATGCCGAAGAAGACTTCGTAACCAATCAGGTAACCGAGGACTCCAATCTGCAATGAAAGGCTGGAGGTGGCTTGCTGGAGATTTCGCTCATCATCATCAGCCGGCTCAGTTCGGAATAATTGACCGTAGACGTGAAGCAGATTGAACATACTGCCAACCAATCCTGTGATCAGGCCACTCCAACTCCATGAATCGATTTCGGAGGTAGTGGAGAAGGTATCACTGTAATTGAACCCAATGAAGAGTGAGATGAACAGAACTCCCAGCATGTAAGGCAGATAGGTGCTGTTGTTGTTGTACCACAGGTAAGCCATCGTAACGAAGGAGAAAATTGTGGGCAACCAATAGCCATCAGGGAGGGCGGAGAGAAGTGCTAAACCGAGCCAAAGGAATGCCAATACTTCGTGATAGGCAGGCTCTTTCTCTTCGTCCCGTTGCATGACCAGGATGTTCATCGTCATGTGCGTGGCAACGAGGATGCCTGCAAGGGCGGTGAACGGCCCAAGGTGTTCATCGAGAAGATAGGATTGGAAGTCCGCTGGTAAAGCCTCCAACACGCTGCTCGTGACACCGCTACCTGTCATCCACAAGTCACTCAGGAAGAGAAGTACGAGGGGTGTCAGCAAGGTTATGCCGTAGTGGCGATGTTGAAGGGTTCTGAATGCTATAAGCGTCAAGAGAGGGATAAGAAGAATTCCACCTGAACTATCAAAGGATGCAAGAATCATCAAGAGAACGTAAGAGAGTCCGTCAGCGTTGAAATCCAACCCTGATTTGTCGATACCTCGCTTAGCTATGAGGGCGTTGACGGCAAGAGGTGCTGAGACAAGGATGAGGTCGAGCAAGAGAGCCGAAGTGATGATGCCTGATTCGACGCCGTCAAATGCTAAGGATTGCATCTGGAGCGAAATAGGTGCTGCTAAGAACACCAAAAGCGCCACACCTCCCGCTCTTGTGGCGGAAGAGATTTCATCCAGATTAATGATTTCCCACACCAAAATACCAACGGGGATAATCATCAGTAGAACCCAATAAGGTGTTGTTACAAAACTGTAAAGGCTGATATCCGAGATTGAAAAGGCGAACATGGTTAGAGATGTGAGGATACTGAGTCTGAACAGAGGAGTCCAGCACGCACCCTCAAGTTGCTCCACTGTTTTGGTTGCATCATCTGCGTTGACAACCCATGAGTGGGTTTCTTCATCGTATGTTGGCGAGCTGCTCGGGCCTTGACTCACCCAGCCAACGATTGAGCCCACGTCGAATTCGAGTTCACGACCCATACGTGCCATGCCGTACATTGCAAAGCTCAGAAGGATATACTGTGGTTGGAATCCATCTGTCAAAAGCCTGTCAAATACATCATAGGGCGGCAACTCAAAGACCTCCAAGAATGTCAGAAGGAAGACGGTGATGGATGTAAAGCCAAGAGCTAGCGTGGTATCCTTTCGGTGCTGGAGCAGATCGTCTCGTTGCGAGTGAATGATGTTGTAGTTGAGGAAGAACATGTATCCTATCAAGAGCCATGGCATGAACCATTCAGGGTCAAGTATTGCTCGTGAGAGGACAACACAACCCAGCATTCCGAGACAGATACTTGGATTGATTCGTTCAAGGCGGCGTCCAAATTCGGAAACTACAACGATAAAAATTGGCAGGATGATGTGTAAATAAGTCCCGCCAAAGGCCATTTTTGTGCTCACATCGATATCCGCTGCGACCAAGTCAGTCAGCAGATACGATGCGCTGAAAGCAAGTAACGTTGCATTGATGACCCACTCTCTAGCAATCTTTGAGATGAATACCATGTAGGGAATCATCACCATGCTCAGTACCCATGGAACAGTCGAGGTTTCTGTTGGCAAGACAACCAGCGCAACCGCCAGCCCAATCGGCATCCACGGAACTCGCTGTTGGAGAACAGCAGGGAAATATGCGAGTAAGACAGTACACCACAATGCAACTGGGAGAGAAACATACGCATCAAGTACGGGGAAGTCTCCGGTTCGCAATGGTCCGAGAATCAGGTTGAAATCTGCATTTCGCATCAATAACAAGGCCATGACAACTTGTCCAACAAGGAAGATGGATGCGCGTTCCATGATTTCTTTTCGCAGGTCTTGGCGAGCGGCGTAATATCCCTGGAGGGCGATGATAAATATCAGCAACGAGAGGGCTCCTCCTTCGCCAGAAGCAGTGGCATTTTCATTGAGAACCTCGTAGATAATGGGGGTCAAACCAGAAGCAAAGGCGACGATACCAAAATTGAGAGCTTTGTTCGAGCGAAGGGCCATTTCCATTGAAACCCAAGAAAGAACCACGATGCTGATGCCCAACTCGTAACTGACCAAACTATCGGACCAGCGAATCCATGGGCCGACGCCTGCGATGAGGATGGCCATGGGGGCGTAGGTGGCAACACCCCAGCCGAAACTTGTATCGCCTGAATATCGCTTCAAGAGTCGGAAGTGGCCGTAGGTAAGCAGGAGCGTACCCACTAACTGGGCATAGATTCCGTTCGCGTTTGGAGACCATTCAATTCCGCCGTTATAATCTGCAGGATTACCAAACCAATCGACCTCGAAGGTACCAGTCGCTACCCCCATCAAGTATCGAGTACCCCATAGCACACCGACCGTTGAGAAAAAGAAAGCGATGCCAAGAAAATAATTCTGAATATCTTGGAGCCGATATTGATTTTTCTTACTTTGCAATTCTATGATTCCGATTGAAACCGCAAAGGAGGCAAGCCCTCCAATGAACAGAACGGCAAAGTTCTCATTTGTGGCATCTTCATCAAATGCAACACTGAAAATACCGCCCCAAATGGCCAAAAAGCCGATGCCCATCATGATTCCTTGAGACAATTTCATGAGTAGGAGATCATCTGAATTCATGGTTGCATTTGGTTGAACCGTCATAACTGGAGTTACAGGAAGTTCCCCGTTTTGAAGAATGGAGCCCGAATATGCTGGTCCTGCAGGGGCGGCAGAAACAGGTTTTGGTCGCTGAGGTTTCCTACGTGGTGCTGCCATGTTAATCGGTACTACATGCGTAATTCTCCACTTAATATTTCACCCGTGATTTTCTACATCGGCCGTGTTTTGAAGCAATTGTTGGCCCATGGAGTTTGTTCAACACGTCCCCAATGCCTTGAAAGCCCTCCACAGTCTCGCAAGACTTAGTGAGCCTATGCTAATGAAGCGCATGTTGACCGTGGCCTGTTTTCTTTTGATGGTCCTGCCGTTGGTTTCAATGGCAATGCCGGTGGCAGAGGGTGAAGAAACCGCTCCCGAGGGCTGGTGGGTCAATACCACCGTCGATCGTGACGGAAACAGCATTGGTGATATGGTGGAGAAATTCCATGACCACCCATTGTTCCTTGACGAAGAAGGCATGCTCCCCATCATCGTTGATTTTGATCATACGCCAACTGAGGAGGACATTGCAATGCTTGAGCGCGAAGTTGGATACGTCCATGCTTGGACTCTTCACCTCATTGATGCTGTTGCCGGGCGCATCCCTCACGACATGATTCTCGAAACCACGACGCTTCCGGGCGTGGTCATGCTTGAACTGGACGGTATACTCGAAGCACAAAATGGCGATGCAGCCGTCGTTCACGAAGTCGACCTCGCCCAACAACAGACGGGCTATGACGGCTCGGGTGTGACGGTCGCAGTCATTGATACTGGCATCGATAGTCTTCACGTTGGTTTGGATGATATGGACGACGATAACTCAACCAACGACCCTAAGGTGATTGGCTTTTATGACCCAGTCAACAACCCCGACAAAACCAACGGCACTGAAATTCAGGCCTATGACGACCAAGGTCACGGGAGTCACTGTGCAGGTACCGTTGCTGGAACAGGTGCGCCGACTTACGAACACCCCGGCATGGCTCCAGGAGCCTTCCTTGTCGGTGTGAAAGTGCTTGACTCGGGTGGGTCAGGCTCCTTTGCAGTGGTAATGGCAGGTATGCAATGGACCGTCGACTACCGCTACGAATTCAACATCCGTGCGGCTTCCATGAGCCTCGGTGGGCCAGGAGTTATCGAATGGACCTCATCCGAAGAGGACAGCGTGAACCGAATGTCCAACAGAATGGTAGGTGCAGGTATTACCATGCTCATTGCAGCAGGAAACAGCTTGGTCTCAGCGACCATCGGCACCCCCGGGTCCGCAGAGGATGTCATTACGGTGGGTGCTCTTGACAAAGACACTAGTATCGCTTTCTACAGCAGCCAAGGTCCTACCGAAGAAGGACGAATCAAACCCAACGTCGCCTTTGTTGGCTCGGACGTCATGTCGGTCGCTCACAATTCTGGGGACGGCTATGTGGCCTTCAGTGGAACGAGCATGGCCACGCCAGGAACGGCAGGTACCGTGGCGTTGATGCTTCAAGCAAACCCCGATCTTTCACCGTTTGACGTGCGGAACATCCTCCAAGAAACAGCGACCTACAGGGAATGCTATTACATGGGCGACCCGGATGGCATCAAGGGATGTCCCTTGGACGGTACAGGTGCAGGCGCTCTACCCAAAGCACGTCAAAACAACGTCTACGGGCATGGTCATGTCGAAGCCGTGGCCGCCGTTATGGAAGCGGCTCAGCGAGACTATCAGTTGGATTCATCGCGAAGTATTGTTGTTGACACAGAAGTCGGCCAAGATGACCGTATTCACCTCATGCCTGGCGATGTCATTGACATTACGCTCAACGGCAACATCGATACGCTGCAGTGGCGCTCTAATCATCTGCGTGATGATTGGGCCAATCTCCACTCCTTCGATGAGGGAGATCTTACGGCTGAACTCGATTTGAAGACCATCGTTCACCAACTGGAGCACCTCCCTGGAATCCAAGTTGATGGAAATCACACCCTCTCACTTCGCGGCTTGGCAGCCAACGACTCAGGAGGACACTCAGCAACTTCCATTGTCGCCATGAATGTCATGCTGATGGATACGGCCAATGCCAAATCCTTTGGCGAAACCGACGCAGGACTCGGTGGCCTGTCCGGATGGGTGCTTCCCGGAGTTGCCATCATTCTTCTTTTGTTGGTGCCACTTGGGTTTTACCTCATCAACAAGGCAGAAGATGCGATTGAGGTTGAACGCCTGTTCTCCAGCGATGATGACATCACTGCGGTCGTGAATGACGCAACTCTTCTGGAATGAAACATTCATGCAGATGCTTCGGCCCACTTTTCGCGTATCTGCTCAGCGTCATCCATTCTGCCTTCATTTTGATAGGTGATTTCTCCTTGGCCGTTGACAAAGACAACTGAACCCGGGCGAGTAATATCCAAGGCTTCCCCGACCTCACTTCCTTTCATGAAAGCGTAAGTGGTCAATGATACACCTGTATCATCGCCATCATCGTCATGAGCGTCAGCAGAAGCGTGCCAGTCGCTTAATGTCATGCTACCAGCGTTTTCGGCAGGGTCAGTCGACATGACCAAGACCGGCAAAGCGGGTTCTGCATTCCAAATGGCATGCATGGTGGTGTAGCAAGGGTTGTTGCACCATTCTGCTGAAAAGATGACCACAAAGCCAGACCCTTCCATGGCTGCGTTATCGTAAACCTTCCCGTCGTCTGCCTGTGAGGAGAAGATTGGGAATGATTGGGTTTCATCAGTTTCGTCTCCTGTGCAACCCGCCATAGGGGTGAGGAAAAGAAGACTGGTAAGGAGGACAATAATCGGGCGCATGGCTTCCCTGCCTTTCAGATACTCTTTCAAACCTTGCTATTGCTGTTAGGTGCAATAAAGCCATTAGGAGGGACTCCGAGCATCATCCATGATGGTGAAATGGACGTATCCCGTTCTTTTCGTAGTTCTCCTGTCCATGTGTTCATCCTTGGTTTTGGCAGAAGAAAGTAACGAAATCATTTGTGAAACTGAAGGGACATCGACGCAAGACCGTGAGGGATGTCTTGATAGCGATGGTGACGGATGGTCCGACCCCGATGGGAATTGGAATGAGTCGATGGGGGCAGATGCCTTTCCGAACAATGCATCCGAACATCGAGATCTTGACGGAGACGGACTAGGTGACGTAGAAGACCCTGACATGGACGGGGATTCGGTCGTCGATGAAACCGATTTGTGGCCGGAAGATCCGGTGATATGGTCCGATACAGACGGTGACGGTTACGCAGACCAAGGGTTCCATCGGCTTTCTGATAATTGCCCTTTCACCTACGGTAAAAGTCGCATTCGTCTCGTTGGTTGTTCTGATATTGACGGAGATTTCATGCCTGACGAGTATGATGATGATGCAGACGGTGATGGCATCCGGAACGAAATGGAACGCTCCGCTTCTTCGGGCACGATTCTGTACGACCCCTTCAATGCAAATTCAACACCATTGGATTCAGATGAAGACACGATTCCGGACGTATTGGACACGGACAACGATAACGACGGATGGCCGGATGATGTTGAAATCGACCGAGGTTCGGACCGATTTGATGGCCAAGAAAATCCGTTCAACATGTACCTTGGCGTGAACACCGGAATTTTCTATGCGGGCGGTATCGGTGCAGGTTCATTCAGTATGGAGTATGACCCCGATCACACGGAGTTTTCAATATCAGTGGTCAGTGAAATCGTTTTTGAAGAATTGGTCATTCCTCTGTTACTGATTCCAATCTACCTCGGCTTGTATTTCTCACGCCGAAACGAATACAGAAGGTGTTTGGAGTCCATTGAATCTGCTACGACTCTCGCAGAAATGAATGAATTGGAAACCATCGTCAATGCCTTGGTTAAAGATCGAAAAATACGTGTGTACCACGGGCTTGTTTTACGAAATGCCATTGAGGCTGGAGAAGACAAATTCACTCAAGTTCTAACTGAAGAAGAGTGAATCAACGAGGAAGCGTTTCACCCCCAATTATCAAAGGGTGAACGGCCTACGGAGAAGCGAGGGGGACCATGGTAGGTAAGGAACATGTGTCGATGATTCCCGCCCCAGCGGGTCAACGATGGTCAGCCAACGTCAACGGACAGACCATGGAAGTGCTTGCACCAAGCAACGCAGTCCTCTTGGATGTTCTGCGAGACAAGGTCGGGACACTCGGTGTGAAGCGAGGTTGTGACCTCGGAACTTGTGGATGTTGCACCGTCATGATCGACGGCGTTCCGAAACTCTCCTGTCTCACGTTGGCGGGTCAAGTTCAGGGTGCTGACATCATCACCGTTGAAGGCCTTTCAGATGGCGCCCACCTTGCACCGATTCAAACCTGCTTTGCAACACACGGCGGTTCACAGTGTGGTTTTTGCACGCCAGGATTCCTCGTAACATCGCAAGCACTTCTCAATGAAAATGACAACCCGACCAGAGAAGAGATTGCATGTGCCATCGATGGTAATCTTTGCAGGTGTACTGGCTACCAACAAATTATTGACGCTGTCGAAGCAGCAGCTGCACTCCATCGGGGTGAAGGCGAGGTGGTTCAACCTGCAAGCGAACCGCATCCTGACCCGCACCCCTCCGGTCCTGAAGAGCCAACCATGCCACCCGGCCATGCGAAGTGATACCATGGGAACCTACCGCCAGCAACCCGGGTCCAAGGGCTCAGAAAAACGGCGCGACGGCAAGCGTGTTGCTGGTAAGCAACGCTTCCCCCCTCCTGGCTCTGGAGGCTCAGACCCTGTCATGCGGCCCCGTGATTTGGATTTCATTCCAGAAACGGTGGGCGGTCGTGAACCAAAGCCGGCTGGCGATCATATTCACGACCGTGATCGAACTGGTACAACGGTTGGAAAACCGATAGCACTGGTTGATTCAAATGCAAAAGTAACCGGGCAAGCATGGTACGGTGACGACGTACGATTGTCCGGGGAAATCATCGGAAAAATCCTACGCTCACCGCATCACTACGCCCGAATCAAGTCAATTGACACGACCCGTGTCGAGGCTTTACCCGGAGTGCTTGCCGTCGCTACTGGCCAAGATGCACCGAACCGTTTCGGTGTGCTGCCAGTCACGAAGGATGAGCATGCCATGGCGGTGGACAAGGTCCGCCACGTGGGGGATTTGGTAGCATGTGTCGCTGCGGTAGACGAAGCTACAGCTGTTCACGCTCTTTCGCTCTTCGATATCGAATGGGAAATGCTTGAACCCGTTTTTGACCCAAAGAAAGGGCTTGAGGACCACGATGAACCCATACACTGGCGCGGTAAGTACCACCTCGCCCGAACCAATGTGCAAAAGCGTGTCTTCCAAGAATTTGGAGACCGTTCCCTCGTCAATTCCCCTCATGCCTCGTCTCACGGCTCGTGGACCATGTCGGGGGTTCATCACGGATTTACAGAACCACATGCAGTGGTTGCTCATTGGGATCCGAACGGTCGCTTGCAACTCTACACGCCACAACAAGTCCCTCACTATACGCACCGTGCTCTTTCAACAGTTCTCGAGGTCCCGATGCACCAAATCAACGTCGTACGTACCTTTGTGGGCGGTGGTTTTGGAGGAAAATCAGATCCCTTCCCGCACGAAATGTGCGCAGCAATTCTCGCTCGTAAATCAGGGCGTCCCGTTCGCATTACCTTTGACCGAGAAGAAGTGTACTGGATTAATCGAGGACGCCATCCGAGCCATATTGACGTCAAGATGACAGCAGATGACGAAGGACGTATTTCGAGTTTTGATATTGATGCCCTCATTGACGGAGGTGGGTTCGCTTCGTTCGGACACGTCACTTCATACTACAACGGTGTCCTTGCGACCGCTCCCTATGAGTTGGGTTCCTTCCACTATACAGGTGCCAGAGTTTGGACGAATAAGCCAGCTTCTGGGGCAATGCGAGGTCACGGTGCAGTGAATACACGATGCGCTGTTGAGGTTGGCCTTGACGAGATGGCCGAAACGATGCAAGTTGACCC
>QQSD01000043.1:20114-25283 GCA_003602485.1 Candidatus Poseidoniales archaeon
CCCCACAGCAGGACGATCAGTGGTTTCCGTATCACTTCAAACGGTATGCGAGAAGCCCTTGAGCGCGTTCGAGAAGGCTCGAATTGGGATGATAAGTTCCGTCAAATGCCGCTTGGCAAGGGCATCGGCATCGGTTGTGGTTTCTTCATCTCTGGCTCTGGATTACCAATTCACTGGGATCCAAAGAACTTCCCGCATGCAACCGTACACATCCAGGTTGACATGGACGGTGGCGTCACGGTCCATACCGGAGCAGCTGATATTGGACAGGGCTCGACGACTGCCGTCGCCCAAGTCGTAGCTGAAGTACTGGCGTTGCCCATTGAAATGATCCACGTCCGCTCTCATGAGAGCGATACGAGCCCAGTTGACCTTGGCTCATATTCGAGTCGTGTAACCTTCATGAACGCCAATGCAGCCATCCGTGCTGCGATTGGTATCCGTGACCAATTGCTCAAAGCGGCTTGGGAAATGTTGGGTTACCATCCGAACGTTTTGGTTCTCAATGACCGCCGAATTTACTACAAACACGACCCTGCAGTCAGTGTCTCGTACCTTGAAGCCCTTCACAAGGCCCAGGCAGATAAGGGAGCACTCATCGCTCGGGGGGCTTATCGCTCACCTCCGATGGGTGGCGTTCACAAAGGAGCAGCCGCAGGTCTTGCTCCCGCCTATTCGTTTTCCGCCTATGTGGCAGAAGTTGACGTCGATGTCGAGACAGGCTTGGTAAAGTGTACCAATGTCTGGGCAGCCCATGATTGTGGAAAAGCCCTCAACCCCCTGGCGGTCAAGGGCCAAATTATCGGCTCATGTCACATGGGATTGGGCCAGGTGCTATCGGAGAAAATGGTCTATGGAAGGACCGGGCACTTGCAAAATGCTAATTTGCTCGAATACAAGATACCCTCGGTTCATGAAATGCCACACGTTGAGCCGATTATCGTTGAGTCGAGTGACCCAGAAGGGCCATTTGGCGCTAAAGAAGCCGGTGAAGGGCCACTTTTACCAATCTTGCCAGCAGTCGTCAACGCTGTTTACGATGCTATTGGTGTTCGTCTGCGAGACCTACCGCTGACGCCTGATGTCGTCTACAACGGTATTCAGAAGTACATGAAGGCAAATGGTCTCGAAGACGAAACTGACTTGAGTCCTCCTCGCCTTCAACACAGCTCACTGCAAGCTCCATTGGTACAGCGGGCAGCCGAACACAAAGAACGTGATCGTCTACGCCAGCGAAGTGAGGATACTTCTGCTTATGTCAACGGTGTCCTCTTTGGATTTGACCCAAACCGCCCGCTCTCAGAGCAACTCGAAGGGTGGAGAGAAGCGGACGAGCCTCTGCCAGAACAACTGGCAGAACTTGGATTTGCCGGGCGAGCCTGGCTCAAGAAGGAGCAACGCCAAATGGAGGATGATGCTTGATGTTGATGCCACCTTTCACCCTTCATCATCCACAATCTGTTGAAGAAGCAGTCAGTCTTGCTGCCGACTTGCTCGCCAAGGACGAAGCCTTTGATTGGGTTGCAGGAGGGACGGACGTCCTACCGAATTACAAGTGGCACATCAATCCGAAACCTCATGTCATTTCTCTCGCAGCTATTGCCGATGCACACACCCTTTCAACATGTGAAATCGGATGCATGGTACCCCTCGCATCGCTAACTGGTGCGAACGGTGTTCACCCACTCTTGGCCGAGGCTGCAAGCAAAGTCGCATCCTCATTAATTCGCAAAAGTGCAACAGTTGGTGGCAATCTTTGCCTTGACACTCGTTGTTTTTGGTACAACCAAGGCGAGGACTGGCGTCGTTCTATTGACTGGTGCCACAAAGCAGACTGTGGGACTGGTGCAGATTGTCGAGTGATACCGAATCAAAACACACTCTGCGTGGCTACCTACCAAGGAGATTTGGCGCCGAACTTCATGGTGCTTGGTGCTTCAGTAGTGCTCATTGGGCCCCAAGGTGAACGTACGCTTCCTCTCCAAGAATTCTATCAACTCGACGGCATGAAGAAAAATGTCTTGGAGCCTGGAGAATTCCTCCTCAAAGTGGTCCTTCCAAATGATGTGATGACTCGTGAGGGTTGCTATCAGAAACTCAGGGTTCGTGATTCATGGGATTTCCCGGAGGCAGGTATTGCAGCATCATGGGTGCCCGGTCAAATTGAAACGCTCACGATTGCCAGCACTGCGTTGGAATCAATTCCGCGATTACACGCAGATGTCGTGGTTGAACACATGGCTCAAAGCAGTGCAGATTTGGATGTTCTCGCACTCTCAAAAGCAATTCAAAAGTCAGTTAAGCCAGTGAATAATACGGCCTTGCCGCCACGCTACCGACGGAGCATGGTGAAGACTTTGACAAAGCGAGCGCTCCAAGGGCTCTTTGGTGAACGGTGAATTACATGAGAGCCTTCTCCGTTCTTTTTGCTGTGTTCCTCCTTTCAATTCTGCTTCCCTGTGCGCAAGCCCAGGAATTAGAACCCCCTTCATGGGAGCTCGGATGGACTACTGATGTTGATCCAAAATACATCGTGGATTTGGAAGATGATTGGGATGTTGAGGGGGAACTTGTCATCTTTGTCAACAATGAACGCTCCAATGAATTGAATCTCGCTCTGACCTATGATTTTGATGAAGACGGCCCCTTTGATTTTGACGGGCCAGAATCCATCACGGTCTCTGCAAACACCAATGATTCCTTCACCATCGCTATCAGTGGCGTATCGGAACAAAAAGTGAGGTCGTTTTCCCCAAGTTCTTCGCTGGCATTTACTGTTACTGCGGAAGAGAGTATTGGTGAAACATCCGTTGGGAGCCAAGAAATTGAAGCAGACATTACTGTCCCTCGTAAATACAGATTAATCCCATCTATCCAACCACCTCAGGATACGTTGTTTTCAGGTTCGTGGGTTGAGTTCACGATTGAAGTAAGTAACTTAGGTAATACTCAGGATGCAATCACGGTAGCAGAAGCAACCATTCGCAGTTGTCCTCACCTTTCGGTGGTGGGTCTCGATCAGCTCGAAAACACGGTTGTAGGTGTGACCAACGAGGACAATTCCAATGCAGCAGCCTTCACGCTCCGTCTTGAAGCCAGCAGCAGTCACCAAGAACGACAGTGCGAAGTATCACTCGCAGTCACGTCTGAAGGGGACGATACTACTCGCTCAACGACCATGAATGTGCAAGTGATTGCCCCTGAGGTTGAACAGGACGTGCGAGATGATGACGATGATAATACAGCATCCGATGGCTTTGAGGATTCAACGCCATTGCCATGGACTTCGATGAATGAAACAATACTGGCCCTATTCATTTCATTCCTCTTTATTTCAACCCGCAAACAACGGTTCCAGTGAAGGTCACTTCTCGTTGAAAAGTGTAATTTTTTACACCATAGGGGGTTTTTTTGGAATGCGTACATTTGCTGAAGCAGTTGGAAAGCAACAAATGCTCCTACTCATTTCAGAGCAACCATTATGAGTGGTACGAATCTCCGAAGCCTGTACATGTGGCGTGTCGCGTGACTTTGGAGATATAATTGTGGCAGAAGCAGAACGAACAGGACTGAGCCTCGAAGCGTGGCTCATGGTTGGTCTTCTCGTTTCTGTCGTCATATCAACTGCAGTCATTGCTATTGTATCCTCTGGGAAAACAACAGTCTTCTCCCCATACCAAAACGAAGATGACTATTCCGAACAGCAACTCACTACCATGCGAGCGGATTTGGAAGACTTCAACGTCGCCAATACCATGTCAACTCCGATGCTGGTTAACGATTGGCAGGACCCCCACCGCACTCTTCTCGTGATTGCAGCTCCTGAAAAGCCGTTTGACGCAGCAGAAGCAGCGGCCATTCACAACTTTGTCACCGAGCGGGCAGGCAAGGTCATCCTCGCCTCCAACTCAACCAATGCACAATTGGTTGCTGAGGAATTTGGCGTGAAATACTTTGACGCGCCCATCCGTGACGATATTAACACCGGCCGATATTACGAGGTAACTACCGATAACGGAGAACGTGTTTCACCCGATACCAAGAAACTCTGGGCTGTAGCAAGTGTTTCGCAAGACGTGACGACCATGGGTGATGAGAAAGCAACGCCTTGTCAACAAGAGGATGTCGACAGCCGAGAGGTGGACGATTGCCGAATGCCAGTTCTCTTCCACCGCCCAACCGCTATTCAAGTGCTTGATGAGCAGGCAGACGAAGGACGTACCGTGAGCGTTCTTGCCCACGCATCAACATCCGCTGAGATTGATCTCGGAAGAGGTGAATCAAACCCTACGCTTGGCGAAGGAGAAACTGGACTCATTATCCGAATTGACTATCCCGACCAAACCGTACTCGACCAACGCTCTCCGTCTGCTGGTGGAGGCTACGGGGAACTTTCAGCAACTGGCAGCATTGTGTTCATTTCCGACCACTCCGTCCTCGCCAACCATTTGTGGGACCAAGACACTGCTGAAGAAACTGGAAAGCAGCAATGTGATTCAGCACTTTATGTCCAGCACGCCCACATGTGCTGGGATACAGATTCTGAAGGCCTCAACAAGGGACTTGGCGATACGACCTGGTATGGTAATTCCTTCTACTTCACTGCACTCATCGAAGATATGATGGAGTTTGATAACACCGAACTTTCCACGCAAATCACTCGTTTCTCTGACAACTTCAATCTTGTATTCGACGAAAGCCGACACATCTCAAGTGCGCTCTCAATGCCCTTTACCGAAGCCATGGGTGCCATCGTTCTCTTGACCAGTGATGGTGTCCTCAAGTGGCTCATCATCTTGAATCTCTTCGCCCTTCTGGCCATCGCTATCATGGTGGTCCCAGAGAAAGAAAATTGGCGTCACGTCTTCGACTTGACGCGATTCCGGGAACGGCCATCGAAAGTTGACCCTTCCCAATACCAACGGCGAACCCGCGACGCATTTTTGTCGAAGGTTCGCAACTTCAATGATTTGACGCGCGACGAGTTCGCACGCAAATCACCCGCCGAAATAATGCAAATGGTGCGGGAACCCAGACTGGTTGAACTTGTGAGTTCAAACCGTGCCTTCTCCAACGATGAATTAAGGGAATTGATCCCTCACATACGTCGTTGGGGTAATTGAAACAAGGAGGAATAGACATACAACCCCCAGCACCCCCAGCAGCCCC
>QQSD01000044.1 GCA_003602485.1 Candidatus Poseidoniales archaeon
CGTGTTGGAAATTCGTCCAACGATGAGCGCGCAGCGCTTGAAGGGATGCTCAAAGGCTACCCCGTAGAGCAACTTGTTGAAGAGGTCCTTGTGGCCTGGGACGAGCTTGGAAAACGCAACGATGAATTGGTCACGGTCAAGCAACGCCTTCGTGTTGTTGAGTTGGATTTAGCCGAACGCCACGACAAGGTCGCACCCGAGGTGGCCCGTCTCGCTGAAACTGAACAATCGATGAAAGAGGCTGATGCAAAAATCGTCCACCTCGAACGCCTTCTCAGCGATACAAAAGAAGAATTAGCAAATCAGCAATCCTCACTTTCTCAACAGGAACGAAGTTCAATGGAACATGAGGTTTCACAATTGCGTGACCTCACCACCCAGCAAGACGAGGTCATCGGTGAGATGGAGGGTCGGATTACCCAAATGGTTGAGGCTTTAGAAAAGGCTGCAGACGCCGGTTTGACGTCTGTTACAGCGGAAGAGGTCCGTTTGCTCAAGCAACAAGTCGATGAACGTCAACGCCAACTCGAAGTCGAGAAAGCCGCTGCTGAAGCCTTGGAAGAAGAGCGTCAGCGTCTCCGTGATATTGCCGACCGTCTGCGCGGTCTTCTTGATGCAAGAGATCGACGCCTGGAAGAGTTGGAAGAACAACTTGAACGTGTCATGCAGGGCCCACGCTCTGTATCTGCAGAACACGATTATTTGGTCGAGCAAATCGAGGAGTTAAAGCGACGCTTGCTCGAGAGAAACCGGGAATACGAATCCTTGCGACGTCGTGAACGACGCCTGCACAACGAAGTCTTCGAACGTGATGAGCGCCTCCAACAAATGACGCTCACCATGACTGATATTGAGGCAGCACTCCAGGACCGAACTGCGGAACTACGCGAAATTGAGGATCAGCGCAGTTCAATGGAGCATGAATTGAATTCAGCTCGCCGAAGTGAACGAACTCGTGAGGTTGTCGGCCGTGTCTTTGCAGACTCCCTCTCTCTCGTGCGAAGTCACGAAAGTCGAGAGCTCAAGCGTGAACTCTACGCGAATGCACCCGACCTTGAACGCACCATCAAAGCACCTACTACCGAAGACATGGCAAAGTTAGCCGAAGGTTCAGAACTTGATTTGAAAACTGATGAGACAGTGCTTGAGAAGGGCATGGATGTTGATGAAGTACGCCCACCCTCGCCTGGAGGCACGGGTGACCCGGTTCTCTTTGACCAAGACGCTGATGAGTGATTCAAGCCGAGCAGGCTTTGATAATTTCAGTGAGGCGTGTCCTTAATTCATCAAGTGAAGTTGCATCTTCCGTAACAGTTCCTGTCACAATCCAATCTGCTCCAGAAGAAACGGCTCTAGCAACATCTTCACCGCTCCGCAAACCGCCACCGACCAGCAAGGTAAGCCCGTCAACACTTCTCGCCTTCGCGATGAGGTCGGGATGGACGGGGGATGTTGCTCCACTACCCGCTTCGAGGTAGAGTAAAGAGAATCCATACATCTTGGCGCATAAAGCGTACGCCTCAACCAGTTCAGTGTCGGTTGGTTGAATCAATTCTGCGGCACCAACCTCACCGACTCGTCCACCCGGCGCGCAAACAACGTAACCGGTGGGTAGGGCTTCAACACCGAATTGCTGGAGATAGGGTGCACCACGTACTTGTTCTCCAACCAGAAATTCTCGTTTGGTGGAATTCATGAGCATCATGAAGGTGATGGCGTCGGCTGCTGGTGAAAGTGCGTGCGCTCCCCCCGGGAAGAGGACAACAGGAATATCCCAATCCATCTCGTCGCTTTCAGGATCTTGACTGGCAGCGAACATCCTCAACTCAAAGGCTTCTTGAATCGCTGTACATGTAGCATGAACGACCTTATCCGGAGTATCGGTTGAACCTCCGACAAAGATCATCTCTGAGCCGCATTCTACTGCAACCATTGCACGTTGGGCTGCTACGTCTGCTGTTTGCTTTGCAGGGTCAATGAGCGTGATGTGTCGTGCCGTGGAGGAGGGGCGGCAAACTTTGGCGAGAACCGTACCTTCTTCCACGTGCATGCTGCTCAGTCAGCGGTTGTGACGTGAGGGGCATAGGCGTTGCGCTCGTACTGGATTGAAGCGAGCATTCTCAAGGCCCTTCGGTTTGGGCCAACCATGAGCGAAGCGGGTCCCTTCAAACGACTTCTCTCGTACATGCGCCCCCATCGAGGTACCATTCGATTGGCATCATTTTGTTCCATCCTTAACAAAATCTGGGACCTCGCCCCGCCGTTACTCATTGGTTTGGCAGTTGATGTAGTCGTTCTACGCGAGGATTCGCTTCTTGCCTCATTTGGGATAGCTGACCCGTGGCATCAACTGATTTTGCTCTCAATACTTACCTTCCTCATCTGGGGGCTTGAATCTCTGTTCGAGTACTTCTACGGGGTGTTATGGAGAAATCTCGCTCAAACGGTTCAACATGAATTACGGCTTGATACCTTTGACCACGTTCAACAGCAAGGTATGAGTTGGTTTGACGAACGCCAAAAAGGAGACATCCTTGCAATTCTCAATGACGATATCAATCAGTTGGAACGATTTCTGGACAAAGGTGCCAATGACTTGTTGCAAGTCAGTACAACCGTCATTGTGGTCGGTGCTGTTTTCTTGCTCATATCTTGGCAAGTTGCCTTGTTTGCTGTTCTCCCCATACCGATAATCGTGTGGGGCTCATTTCGATATCAGCGTAGTTTGGAGCCGCGGTATGCTCGTGTACGCGAGGCGGCTGGCCGCATGAATGCCCTTTTGGAAAATGATTTGTCGGGCATGTCCACGGTTCAATCCTTTACAGCTGAGGCCCACGAACTTGCGCGGGTTGAAGTTCTAAGCGAAGACTACAGGGCCGCAAATCGAGAGGCGATTCGCCTCTCAGCCGCATTTACTCCGCTCATTCGAATGGCGATTCTCGTCGGGTTCACTGCCACTCTCTTACTAGGGGGCTGGTTAACACTTGAGGGGACCTTAGCGATTGGAGCCTACTCGGTGTTGGTCTTCATGACACAACGCTTGCTTTGGCCGCTTACCCGTCTTGGAGAAACCTTTGACCTCTATCAGCGAGCCATGGCATCATCTACACGAGTGCTTGATGTTCTAGGCTCACCGATTGACATTGCTCAAGGAGACTTTCACCCACCCCGAGATGATGTCGAAGGAAGTGATCTCGTATTGCAGGACATAACCTTTGGATATCCGAGCCGAGAGAGAATTTTTGATGCTTTCAACTTGTCATTCAAGGCCGGACAGACGACTGGCGTCGTGGGTTCAACGGGGGCTGGAAAAACAACCCTCGTTAGGCTTCTGTTACGTTTTGCAGAGCCTCAAAGCGGTACGATATCTTGGGCTGGAGAAGAGTTGCCAGAGTGGCAATTAGAGGCGTTGCGTTCTTCAATCGCCCTCGTAGACCAGCACATCACTTTGTTTCCGACAACCATCATGGAAAACATACGCTACGGCCGCCCGAGTGCCGATGATGATGAAGTCATGGAGGCGGCTAAAATCGCTGAAGCTTTCGAGTTCGTTGAAGCACTACCTGACCAGTGGGGCACCATGGTGGGCGAGGGGGGCCACAGACTCTCGGGTGGACAGCGCCAACGTGTAGCTATTGCCCGAGCGGTACTGAAAGATGCCCCGTTACTCATTCTCGACGAGGCAACTTCTGCTGTTGACAATGAGACCGAGGCTGCCCTCCAGCGTTCTATTGAACGAATCTCCAAGGGGCGGACGACGATCATTATCGCACATCGGCTTTCAACCATTAGAAGAGCAGATCGTATCCTCGTACTTGATAACGGAGCGATAGCGGAGGAAGGCGTCCATGAGGTGTTGCTCGAACGCAATGAAATCTACGCAAGATTATGGTCGGTTCAGACTGGTGCGGTGACTGGACTAAAGTAAAGAAAAAGGCAGATTTTTCTCTCACGAAAACACCTGTTTATATACTCAATCGTGCGGATTGTGGTCTGAGAAACATGCTAACTGAAAAATTCTCCAAAACTACAAGCCTGCTTTTAATCGCCACAATAGCCCTCGCTATGGCCGGAACGGTCAGTGCCGCGGACATCGTTGACCCCTCAAAGGAATATGCGGGCGACGCCCTCGGCCTCGTCACGTTCTTCCTCTTCTTCGTCGGCTACATCTCAATGGGTGCTGCCTTCGTCTTCTTCATGGCAGAGCGTAACTCCGTTGCGCCTCAGTACCGCACAACCATGACCATCTCGGCCTTGATTGTCGGTATCGCTGCCTTCCACTATTACTACATGCGAGGCGTCTACACTGACCTCGGCACCGTCTCTATCGAATACCGATACATGGACTGGATCATCAC
>QQSD01000045.1 GCA_003602485.1 Candidatus Poseidoniales archaeon
TTGCGTACACGGGGGCTGCGTCCAATGGGCTTGAAGCACCCAGGACAGGGGAAGGTGGTTGAACCGGCTTGTTCCAGTGGGATGCCAGATGATGTACAATGGGTTGCTCGTTCACTCATGGATAGGCCTCGTAACGACTCTGCCACGCCCTCCCCTTCTTTATGGTTGCGTGAGCCTCGTACCGCTCAATCCCCCTCAAAACGCTGAATGATTGAGATTCTCCCGTGCCGGCCCGTGCTGACGACCAGAGCCCCGTCACGTGACCGACACCAACCAGATTCAAGCCGAATAACGTCCCCCACACGAATGGTCTTGATCTGTTCGCCCCACAGGACCAATCCCACCAGCCCCGTGGTGTCCCTCCCGCAAGCTGCAGCGACCGGCCCAGTATAACGCGGAGACACAATCAGTCGTTGTGGATAGATTCGTAAGACCACCATTTCCAAATCCTTCACGGGTGTATTGGGGCGTAAATTTGCAATGGTCCGGGCTGGTGTTGGCCAAACATAGGGCTGTTGTGTTGACATGATGCGAGGGTTTCACTTCAACCCACTTGAAACATTCAGTCGGATTTTTTACGCCGTACGGAAAAAGTAGATGCCATCGGTTCGGGACCTTCTTCAATTTCGTCGCCACCTACCAAGTGGTTCACACCTGCTTCGTAGCGTTCTCTGACTGACATTTTTGGAGCTTTCCAAGGAGTGTGATTGCGACAGATAAGATAGACTTCGGAAGAGGAGTTCCTCGATGCATCGGGTGAAAATCTGCGTACCGTTGAAAAATGAGGACGTACGGCTTCAATGAGTTCCTCAACCCCGATGCCTTGGAATAATTTTGTTGTAAAACAACCGCCTTTTTTGAGAAGAGGAAGGGAGAAGTCAAACACATCTGCAACCAATGTCATGGCCACAGATTGATCCATGTCCCACTTACCTGTAATATCTGGCGAAATATCTGAAATAATCACGTTGAGCCGTTCTCCTTCCAATTCAGCGAGGATTCGTTCTTGAGTGATGGCTTCCGTGATATCGCCAGTAAGCAACACAGCCCCCTCAACAGGCTGACATGGGAGCAAGTCAACGCCCACTACTTTGCCTTCACTTCCAACGAGTTCAACGGCGACTTGAGCCCATCCTCCCGGGTGGCAGCCAACATCGAGGACTAAATCTCCTCCACGAACAAGGCCAAAGCGTTCTTGAATTTGCTTTAATTTGAATGCTGAACGAGCACGGTAGCCACTGGCCTTGGCTTGACGACGCCATGAATCACGCTTGTGATTCTCAATCCAGTGGTCTGCCAAAGTTGCTCCCTCTCGCTTTGGTGAGGACCTCGCCCTCATCAATCCTTTTCTCCATGACCGCCTCAAAGCAAGCAATCAAGGGCAGGAAGGAAGTGGGCGGAGCATGGCCAACAGGCAAGGTTTGGGAAGCGGATTCCCTCTGCGCCTGTTCATTCTTCTGTTCATGCTCATCAGTTTGCCATGGACGCCCAATAGCCAAGGTCGTGTCGTAGGCCTCGACACCTCATTTGAGGAGCCTGTCAGTAGTGGCCTGGGAGGCCGGACGCTCTTGGTTGAGGAAGTGACGGCCACATGGTGTCCAACCTGTGCTAGCATCGACCCCGAACTCTTCCAAGTCGCAGATAGCCATGGTTCACGGATTGCGCTCATCGCATTACATCCCAGTGACGGAGAAGATGCCTTCCAACCCGAAGCCAGCCAACAGCGTATTGAACGTTTGAAAACAATCCAAAGCGATGTCGCGAATTCAACGCCGACCTTTGTTGTTGAAGCAGGCACCCCACGGAAAGGATATGATGCATGGGACGAGGTTCAGCGAGACATTCTCAACACGGAATTGACACGGCAGTCTACCAGCCAACTCGAGTTTGAAGTCGTCAAAACCGAGGAAGGGTACCGTGCCTCAATTACAACCGCATCCTTGATTGAAGCTGAGGGAAGTCAGCTAACGTTTATGCTCCTCGAACACGAGAAGCAAATGCCAGATGGAGCCATCAATCCAGGGGGAGATTCCCGAGACAGGGTACTCGTTGGCTTAGCTGAATGCAACGTTGACAACAACACGATTACCTCAGAGATTGGTTTCTTGGGAGTCGAGTCAACCACCGGATGTGCCTCATCCTTAACTGTTGAATTCGCAGAGATGGATTCGTGGAGTTTGATTCTCATCCACGAACCAAGCCAGCAATCAATTGCTGAAGATGGAGTGACGTCGACGTATGGAGCGGTTGAGTTAGCAAGACGGCCCCTGGCAACGCCAGCTGATACCTCTTCAGCCGCTCCTTTGATTCTCGGGACGTGCGTGGCCCTCAGTTTGGTTGCAATTATTCGTAAAAAGTAATATTTTTGCCGCATTTTACATCTTTAGCAACTGAAAGCGGTAGTTTTTTTCCCTAATCCGGTAATGTATCTGACATCTTGTGCAAGGTTTGATAAACTGCTCCGCCAATGTATAACCATGACAAACACATGGGAAGACGTCGCTTGGGAGGAGGAGCACACACTGAAGGAATGGGTTGTTGAATACATCGCTAAGGTCAACGATGATTCAACCCACCACCTCACAGTGATTAGCGGATCAGAGATGGAAGATGTCCAAAAGCAGCTCATGCAAGAATTGAGAACCACCTACATGGAAGCCAGTGAAATCGAAGTCACAGTGCTGAGAATGGAAGAGATTGAGACAGAACCCAATGCCTTCATGTTCAACGACACGTTCACGCCCTAGGCCTTGTCACGGAAGACAAGGTCGATGGTTTGACCGTCTGCTAGAATGTGGTTTTGGAAAGAGTCGACCTGTTCTTGGTTTCCATCAACGGTGACAAACATCAGGAATTCTGTTGTTTCATCGGTGATGTATTCGTCAAAACCAGTGGAGTCCATGTGCTTGCCCCAGATGTCGAAGAAGGCTTCGAGTGGAGCCTCAACGCCTTCCTCTTTCATTTCTATGTGGATCTTACCAGTACCATCATGAGTATGGAGTGGACGCATTGAACAACCCTCATCATTCAATCCAACATCATCGGGGATCGATATGAAATCACCGTGAATAGAGACACGTATCGTTGCATGATAGTGCTCCGCCAGACCACCATCGTGACTTCCGATGCATTCGTTGGCAAGAGCATGCCGTTCATCGGCAGTAGAGAAGGGTGGGGAACCATCGCTCTCGCCCAACAAAAAACCAATAGTCGCAAGCGCCCCAATGGTTACAATCAACCAAAAGATTGTTTCTTTGTTCATGCCAATCACCAAGCTCATGCTGAGGATTCTTCATCCTTCCATTCGCCATTTTCATGCATTTTACCAGCCTGCCAGAAGCCAAACATGGCCACCACGTTTGCAACGTGAGCGGTTGTGCAGTACTGACAGATTTTCTCCATTTCAATCTCGTAGGAAACCAAGAGACCAATGACAAGAAGTCCACCTGCAGTGAGGTAAAAACCAAACTTCATGTATCGTTCAGCCCATCGTGCATCAGGCTCCTTAGCCACTGTGTTTGCGAGGAAAAGAAGTGTTCCGAAAGCAAACATACCGATGAGCCCCCAAGAGACTCCGAAGATGGGGTCGACATTGTAGGATGCATTACCCAAGACGTCATCGCAAGAAAACACAGTAGCGCTCGAGCAAACTGAGCCGCCTTCACTGATTTTATTTGTGATCCACAAGGTGTGCACTGAAATGGCAAAGCCCACGAGTGTGACGATGTTCAGCCCCAGCATGTGCCTTCGGCGACGGTGAATCAAGCCCGGGTACCTGGATGAAAGTGCAGTACCGAGGGATGTTCCTGCCGACGTCATCAGCAGCGTTCCAATCAGCATTGGGACGATGTAGAGCAGAAGTATGAGATCCTCATTCATTTGGCATCAACCCCTGTTCGTCAAACAGTCTGAAAAGACCGTCAGAGACTTTCTCCTGAGGATGTTCAGAATGAACCCATGCAACAATGCCGTCGGGTTGAACGATGAAGTAGGAGGGTGTACCTGGAACCTTCCATTCTTTCATATTGTCCTGGTCGATATCATCAAGGTAAATGAAATTGTGAGCATCGCCACCCCGAGATTGACAGGGCCGTCCGTTCGCACACTCTTCATCGCCATTCTTATCCCTAAAAGAGATAATCTCTGTACGGCTCGTTTCGTGATTTGGCAGGTCTAACTGGGTAGCACTTGCGATGAAATTAACTGTTGGGCCATTCCAAGCAGGAGTCCCGTCGCTTTCCCTGGAGATTTTCATGAAATAATCAGCGATTTCACCAAATTCATCAGCATCATCGAAACAGAAGCCACAGTCAGTGTCCATGAACTCAATAACAAGCCATTCTGCGTTAGCATCTCCAACCGTCCAGTTGTCAGCGATGTAATTATCCATTTTGAATTCAGTCCAACCGCTACCGTTGTACATCATGCCTTCGAGAGGCGGGGCACGCTCGCCTTCTTTCGTACCAGTCTTGATAGGGTCAGTGGTGAAGGCTAAAAATATGATAGCGATGAAAAACAGCGCTGTTATTTTGACTGCGGTATCAGTTCGTACGTCGGCTTCAGTATTTTGTTTCATATCTCGTCCTCCAATCCAATTTCTGCAAGGAGTGTTTCAGCAGTATAGCGAATAGCTTCTTCGCTGTTCATACCTACATCAAAACCGCTTTCTAACATTTTGTCAATGGCAAGACGTGCTTTTGGAATATCGCCAGCCCAGCCACGGTCACCTCCAGTGTACTCAATTTTAGCATCCTTGCATCCAGTGACGTCTACAACGATTTCAGCAATGGTTCGAACCGAGGCGGTGTCATGGCTACCAAGATTGTAAAGATTCAGGGGCTCTTGAGCGATGGACATGACGTGTAGAATAGCATCAGCACAGTCGCCGACTTCCATGTAGGACTTTTCTTGAAGTCCGTTACCCAAGACTTCGAGGCGAGTAGGGTCCTTTCGTAATTTGTGAATGAAGTCAAAAATCACGCCGTGTGTTCCGCGAGCCCCGATGATATTTGCGAACCTGAAAATCCATGCTTGCAACCCAAAGGTGCCAACCCAACTGCTGATCAGACCTTCTCCTGCTTGCTTGCTTGCACCGTAGAGAGAAATTGGCATACAGGGGCCATAATGCTCCGGTGTTGGAAGGGGAGCTCCTTCACCATAAACAACTGAACTCGATGCAAAAGCGATCTTTTTCACGTCACAGCGGCGCATGGCTTCGACGACATTGTAGGTTGCGATGGTCCCTTGTTTGAGGTCCGTATCGGTAATTTGCGTTCCCAAGCGAATATCTGGATTTGCAGCAAGGTGAAAGACACAGTCAATGTCTTCCTTCATGGCAGCGTGGACGTCTTCAAAATTGCAAACGTCCCCTTTGATGACCTTGATGTGGCCCGTTGACTGGTGGTGGTCGAGAAAGGAGAGTTGTCCACTCGAAAGATTGTCCAGCACGACCACATGGTCCCCACGGGACACCAATCGGTCAATGAGGTGTGAACCAATAAATCCTGCACCACCCGTAACCAAGGCTCGCATGGTCTTACCACCTGCAGCGCTCGTATAAGGGAAATGGTTCATCGTCAGATACCAATCAAGAGATTGATATTCGTTGAAGTTGAGCATTAAGTTCCTGAGGAAAGCCCTCGGAGGAGGTGAATACGTGAAGAAAACCAAAACTGTAAACGAAGAGGTGATGGACAACAACATCCTCGTGGGCTATGTGCGACGCAGCAATGCTGGAGGCGCTCTCAAGGTGTCAATCAATACCGCTGCCTTTGCCGACTGTAGTACCTACATGACCAGTGACGGCCAGGCCTACGTCCCATTGGTCATATCCCTGTCTGCATTGAACAAGGTGCTCGACGGTGAGCGTGCCGTTACCACAGTGAGCCAACTGCAAGACTGAGAGCAGTTTATCTGCGTTCAGCCACCCTTCTCTCTGAGAAGTACAACGCTTGGAGAGGGGTTACGACCTCTCTCCAAGCCCCTTTTTCCCTCAAACTGAATCCCATTCTTAAATACGCATATATAGAAGATTGATTCCCAGTAGAAATGTGACTCCTCGCGATTCACCCTCATCCGAGGGCAAGCCCTACATTGTTGCAGGGATGCCAATGTACAACGAGGAAGAGACCATTGGAACGGTTGTCACGAGAGCGCTTCGACATGTTGATGAAGTCATCTGCATCGATGATGGTTCCTCTGACTCCAGTGCACGAATCGCAGAAGCATGTGGCGCCAAAGTGATTCGACACCGCATGAATCGTGGCTACGGTGGAGCCCTGAAAACACTCTTCATGCACGCTGCAAAGATGGATGTTGATGCATTGGTTCTGTTTGATTCTGACGGCCAGCATGAAACCAACGACATTCCCCACATGTTGGCTCCGATTCTCAGTGGTGAAGCAGATTTCACCATCGGCTCCCGTTTCGTTGACGG
>QQSD01000046.1 GCA_003602485.1 Candidatus Poseidoniales archaeon
AATTGAATGCCGTATCATGAATAATGATGTTCGGTCAAAGGACTACAGTTTCTTGCCCGACCACCCCCGCCCGGGCCACCAAGACATGGTCATGATGAAGCGAACAAAAGGACAAGCAGACCTACGAGGTGGTGGTACGTCCAGCGCTCGAATGACCGCTCCTCTCGTGGCTTTGGCTGCTCTCATCAAACCTTGGCTCGGCCTAAAAGGTGTCAATGTCGAAGCACATGTTGGGGCTATTGGGCCCATAGAAGCCATGCTCATGTCCGAATCTCCTCCTCGCTGGGCCAATGAAACCTGCAAGGAATTGCGATGCAGAGATCCTGAAGCTGCACTCCAAATGGCAGAACTCATCACAAATTCGAGAACTCAACGTGACTCAATCGGTTCACGAGTTGATCTCTGCTTGAATGGGCTTCCACTTGGTGTTGGTGAGCCCTGGTTTGACGGACTTGAACCAGCCTTGGCACGTGCAATGATGTCGATTCCAGCAGCGCGAGGTGTTGAGTTCGGACATGGATTTGGAGTCCAAACCATGCGTGGCAGTGAACACAACAGCCCTTGGGGCGGTACGGCTGATAGTCCAGCCCTTGAGGGTGAACGCCCTGACGGGGCACTCGCAGGCTTGGCTACGGGCTCACCGGTTCATATTCGAGTTGCATTCAAGCCGCCATCAAGCATCCCTCAAGAACAAATCACGTTGAATCTCAAAACCAACGAGAAAGAAGCACTCACCGTCAAAGGGCGCCATGACCCTGTGCTTGCCCCCCGTGCGGTGGCGGTGGTTGAAGCCATGGCCACACTTGTGCTCGGTGACCTCATGCGACGTGGAGGGTTCCTCGATGGATGAATTCCCTGAGATTCATAAATTCGGAGGGTCCTGCCTCCGAGACTCAAGTGATTTGGATAAAATTGCAGAAGTCCTCTTCAATATGGAGGGGCCTATTGTGGTCGTAGTCTCTGCATTTTGGGGCACAACCGACCGATTGATGCGGGCGGCAAAAGAACCCAGATATGCTGGACGTCTCGTCAACGATTTGGAGAGCCAACACCTTCGCTTTGCTCCATCTCTCCCTGATTCAGAACTTTACCCGGTCTTTCAGAAAGTGCTCAAAGGGATTGAAGGGGCATTGGATGAACTCGCCGAAGACAAACCAAACCCACAAGCCTACAATTGCCTGCTCGCTTCAGGTGAGCGCCTCTCAGCCTTGGTCGTAGCCCATGCATTGAACATGCACGGTCTTGAAGCTCACCCCGTTGGAGCAGAGGACATTGGTCTCCATCTCGACGGGATTAACACGGCCAATAGCGTGGATTTGATAAAATCAAAGAACATGTTGGATCGTAAGGCCCTCCACGGAATCCCAATTGTAACCGGATGGTTTGGCGAAGGAAAGGACGGGAATATCGCACTCTTGAGTCGAGGTGGCAGTGACCATACTGCCACTGCCTTGGCCGCTTTGTTGAATGCAAAGCGTGTGGTCTTGTGGAAAGATGTTGTTGGCATCTATCCAGTGAATCCACGCTGGGGAATTCAATCTGCACCCATACCGTACCTGGGATATGGAGAAGCTATGGATTTCGCAAGTAGTGATGCAACCATCATTCATCCCGCTACAGTTGAACCCATCTATTCCCTTGGCGTGCCCGTTGAAATCCGCCATCTCCACCAATACAGCGCAACCCATTCTGGCACTGTCATTGGCCCAGACATTGAAGATGATACCACCATCAAAGGTATCGCCTGTGTCCCGAAGGTGGTTTCAGTGGATGTAGATGTTCAATACATTCACAACACAGCTACTGCACTATCAGAGGTACTAAGCAATCTCGAAGAAGCAAACATACGAATCTGCTCGTATGAGGCAACACCGACTCGTTGGCGCTTTGTGATTCCTCAACATGAAATTCATCGTTGTCTTCAACTCCTCAACCAACGCTACAGTGAAATCAATCACACCTATTATGCGGCGATGATCTCGTTCATTGGTAGTGCTGCAGCGGAACACATGCGTTCGAGTATGAACAAGCGGTCGTGGGCTAACGATATCATTGAGGCCCGGAAGGGAGCTCCGCATTTCCTTACGCAGCGTCAAGACCTTTCCAAATTGATGGAAGAAATGATGAGTGCACTCTCAATTGGTACAAAGTGAATCTCGTTGACTTACTCTGCTTGCTTCTCTCGGAAGCGTTGCAAGTGTGTTGGGAGGTTCAGTCCGAAGAGAATGCCCACGGTAATGAACACAAACAGCGTACCCAGTGCCACGCCATAGACTGAAGTTAATTCAACAGATTCCTCCATCCGAAGGGATGTATCGCTTGAAAAGATACCAACGATCTTTGGCAGGATGGTATTCGCAGAGAGAACGAACCAAGCAAGCAGGGTTGCAATGATGGGGTTGATGACCAAGGAGCGATGGTATTTGGACACGATTTTCTTCGGGTTCATCACATAGACTTCATTGGTACGTATGCTCGTGTCGAGCATTGAATAGCGAATGACTCCGTTGCTCAGTTCAAAGTACATGATCAAGAGTACTGAGTATACAACAACCAAGACTGCAAGCAGGAAAGGGTTGTCCTGGAATCCGAATGCATCGTTTGAGAGGGAAGTCTTAGATGAAGCAAATCGCAAAATTGCGAGAATGAAAAGGACGTTGCTACCGAGAGAAAAGCGTGCATCTCTCTTGAAGGTGCCAATGAAGCCACAGACCGTTGCTCCACCAATAATCACCAATTGCATGATGTTAGCGAAACCAAGACTGCCGGAGAGGATGTACCACATCGTTCCGTCAGGTGGTGAGATAAGGTAGGTGAGGAAAGCGAGGGCAACCAAAACACCGTAAACAGCAATCTGAAGGTTTTGGACCATCTTATCGGGCGGCAAGAACTTCATTTTAGGGACAAGAGGTCCACCGAGAAGGCTTTCGATAAATGAAGGAATTTCCACCGTTGGAATGGCGTCTTGAGGGATAGCACTCCCTGAGCCAACTTGACCAGCAGCCTTCTTTCTTGATGGAGCGGAGGAACGCACGGTCTTGCCGTCGTAAAGGTGGGATGTGTCAGATGATGGCTTATTGATGGTCATCGTTGTTCACCTCAGAATCCTCTTGCACCTGCAAGGGCAGTCGACAGGAGCATGTCGGGCTCCCAATCCATTATGTTGACGCCGAGACCACGGAGTTCGCCAATCAAGACATCTCGTTCAGTTTTCATGACTTCATAGCCAGTTCGGTCAAGGCGCTTCGCATCAAACTCAAATTCGAGTGATGAAGGAGTTAGAACCGTCACGTCAAAGTCTCGTGCTCGGAAGTCGCGAAGAGCATTGACGATGGTAGGGTCATCTTCTAAGTTTGAAAGGAAGATGATTGGGCTTCCCTTGTTGATGTGAGGTAGTATCCTGTTAACAACAACCTGTAGAGGAATATTACCACGTGCTACTGCTCCTGCTAATTTCGTGAGAATCACGTAGAGTTGCTTCTTACCAGTATCTCGGTCAACGCTAACGACTTCGTCACCATACACGATGACACCAACTGAGTCACGACGGCCAAGGAAATACTTAGCCAAAGAAGCAGCTGCACGAGTGGAATACACCAAGGCATTGCGAGATACCGGTCCTGTTTCAGCGACTGCGCGGGAATCAACGATGATGATGATATCGGAAACAGCATCACGCTCACGTTCGTTGACCATAAGTTTCCCTGAACGTGCGTATGCAGACCAGTTGATGGCACGGAATGAATCCCCTTCGAAGTATTCACGAAGGGAATAAAATTCAGAACCAGGACCAGGTTGTCGGATGTTGACGGCACCTGTGAAAATCTTGGGTACACGTGACTTGACGAAGGTCTCTTTGAGATCTTCCATCTTAGGGAACACAAGGAAGTCATTGTAGACATGCAGCTCCTTTTCCTTGTGGAA
>QQSD01000047.1 GCA_003602485.1 Candidatus Poseidoniales archaeon
TGCATTTTATTTCCCGATACAAAGGGTGTTCAGTCCCCCAGTACACTCGCTACGCACGAATAGGACGGACTACAAACCCTTGTGAATACTAAAATTATACAAAAGCGCATTATGGAGGTCCAAAGTACATTATTGTCATCAATCATCTACAAGTATCAAATTTCTTGATTTTGTACTATAGTTTGATAATTGCAACATTTCGTAAATTCTTCTCGTTTCAACAAAGGACGTCAAAATCTCCTTGATCAGTTCTTTGCTATTCAACTTAGAATTATCAATAATCTTTAAGACATCAAATTCTTGATTTGAATAGGCAAAATCTAGCATTGCATCTGGGGACTCTGGGGAAATTATCTCCCCTTCTGACTTTCGAATGTAATGTCCGTGATTGGTCGAAATAAACTTGTAACTAAAATTCTCCAGTTTTTTTAACTCTTCAAAAACCAGTGATTTGTTTTCAAACAAGCCTGTGTAGTACCTATTCCATGATTTTGGGCTTTTATCATGTGATCCAATGAAAATACCAACCCTCATCCCTACTCCTGCCAGGTTAATGAAGAATTGAACATCGATTCTTTTATCTCTATTTTTGGTATGGATTGCTCCCCAACAATGCGGCAATGGCCCCCTGCGGTTAATTGGTTCTCCCAAGTTATCTTCAATTTTCATTTCAATGCCGGAATCAAAAGAATGAATTGTTTCAGCAATATCTGATAGCAAGTCAGTGAATTCAGGTTTGAGCATTGTCCAATAATCTCCATCCTTTTCAGTACCGCTTTTTGTTCTCCACCAATCCCACTCCTCATCTCGATTATTCGTTTGAGGGTAGTCTTCAAAAAATTGAATTGACTCTGTGGAGAATCCTGTGAAATTGTAATTATTCCACATTTCATCGATTTTCACTTCGATTGCCTTCATCAGTTCTGATTCCTTCATACTTACACCAAATTATACTCCTATATTGAATTCTTCACTATCGGCGTATACACAAGGGGACCCCATGTATGTGCCTGTGAACACAAGGGGTACCGTTGTATATTAGAGGATACAAGAGGAATTTCGTACTTCATGTCTTTTAGGACTGAGATTCTTAGTTGATGAAGAACATCAAATTATCGACCAATCCCCAATCCATCGTAAATAGAAGTTTAATAGTTGAATTACTCATTGAGATTTGGAGGAGTTTGTGTTGTCGGTTGAAACAGAAGTTCGCTCTAAGAATAGGAAAGAGACTCTGAGATTTGACAGGATGGAGGTGGCCAATTGCTTCTAGACCTTTCATTTGATGACCCAGTCTTAGTCGTTGGAAGATGGATTGCTATTGCTCTGCTTATTTCTGTCCCGTGGATTGTCCTTCGAGTAAACTCTATCTTTTTTCGAAAAAGCCTCTGGGTCATCTGGTTTATGGCCATTTCATTTCTTGCTGCCTTGTACCTTGGCCTATTGACGTATCATTACATTGGACCTCAACTTGGATTTTCTGTTGACGGGAATCCGATGAATTGGTGGATGATTACCTTGGGTCTGATAAGCGTAATTCCATTCATATTGGCCGCCAAAACAGGGAGTATCGAGAAGCCCTTCGATTTAGCAGTCATCGTGGCATTTGGAGTGCTCCTCCTTCTTGGGCCTCCTGCATTTAATTCAGTTGCATTAAGCATCTATACTCAAGGAGGAGGTGAATTTGATTCTGGACAGGGAGATTTTGCTGGCGAAGTATCGACTCCGACCGATCGACAGTCATGGGATGTTGCTAACGGCGTCGGCTTCGTCGTTTGTAATCTCATCCCGCTACTGGTTTTCATAACTATTTGGCTTCTTAGCAGACGTTCAACATCGAATTTGAAGTCAATTGATGACGTCACAAATTCTAGAATCCAAAAACCTCATAAATAATTTCTCAAGATTTGTTCCATGGACTCCAATACGCCTCGTATGGCGATTTTGCTTGCCCTCGTTCTGTTCACGATGCCTCTTGCAGGCTGTGTCAGTGATGGAAGAGACGGAGTCAACGGTGAAGCAGGTACGCAAGGGTCACAAGGCCCTCCTGGCGTGGATGGTGAAGACGGTTTGCCTGGCGTGAATGGAACAAACGGAACGAATGGAACAAACGGAACGAATGGAACAAACGGAACGAATGGGACAAACGGGGCTCCAGGTCCGTGGGGATTCACAACTCTCGTCATCGCTTTTGATGAATCCCCAGGAATCAATTGTGAACGGGGGGGCACTGGACTTCATATCGGAGTTGACGATAATTCCGATGGAGAGCTCACTGTTGAGGAATTCGACCAGACAACATACATGTGTAATGGCCTCAATGGAGCCAATGGTACAACAACGACCTCGGTACTGAGTGCTGTGGAGAGGTTGAGTAAGTCATCTGGTTGTCCTGCTGGCGGGCGCGTGATGTTGTATGGAATGGACAATGGCGATAACGGAGGCACCCCTGCCAATGGCCTGCTTGAAGTGGGTGAAATTGATGATCAAACCACCTATTGCAGCGCACAAAGAGTAGGTCTCATTGGAGATACCGTTTCTGGTGAAAATGGTTCTCGGCCGAGTTCGTATCAAGGAATGAAGCTCATCGTTGGAGATACCATGTTCTACAGTGCGGATGACGGCATCCATGGTCCTGAACTTTGGACATATGACCTTACCACGGGCGAAACCTGGATGGTCGCAGACATACGAACTGGTGAAAACGGAAGTTATCCGGGATACTGGCTGGGCATTGTCCATGAAAATATCATCTATTTCGACGCTTGGACAGACGATTACGGTAGAGAATTGTGGGCTCACAATACAGTTTCTGGTTCGACCTGGATGGTCGCCAATCTCCATATGGACAACTCCTATCCTGCGGGGAGTAATCCGGGAGACGATATAGAGATCATGTACGGCGATATTCTCTATTTCTCCGCATTTACCCCCCAATATGCAACTGAACTTTGGGCGTATGATACAATAACTCACATGACGTGGCTTGTCAAGGATATTCACCGTGGAAGTTCATCCAACCCAGGCTGGTATATGCACCTCATCTACGACGATGTCCTCTACTTCACGGCCCGAGATATGGGCAATGTCCACGACCTTTGGGCTCACAATCAATCTAACGCAACGACGTGGAAGGTTGCTTCCTTCGGTATTGAGCCAAATACCCATCCAGGTCAATACATGTATCACCTCGTAGGAGACACCCTCTACTTTGATGCATACGTTGGAGGCAACAACGGGCGGGAATTGATGGCATACAACTTCCAAAACGATACAGCTTGGCTCGTCGCTGACCTTGCCCCCGGCTACGCATCGAGTAACCCAGGCATGCACGTGTCATATGTGATGGATGATCAAATCATTTTCGACACGGCTGAAGGTTATGCATGGGTGCATGACACCTCTAACGGAACAACGTGGTCAATCGCAGGGTTCAGTGGAGGGACTCTGGGCGAAAATTTCACAGAAGTCGCAATTGGCGACACCTTCTTTTTCCAAGCCAATGATGGGAACACTGGTTCGGAACTTTGGGCCTACAATAAGGTCAACGAAACCGTGTGGATGGTTGCTGACATTATGGAGGGATACGGTGGAAGTGGCCCGGGAGAAAACATGGTCGTTGTCATCAACGATATCCTCTACTTCGACGCAGCCACACACGAATCCGGACGAGAATTGTGGGCACATGACCCTTATGACGGTTCAACATGGCTTGTCGTAGACATATCCAAGGGCAATAAATCTCAAACTGGCCCTGATTTGGATAGCAACCCTGGCAATCGATTTTGGCTGGTTCACGGTGGACAATTATTCTTCGACGCTCACGACGAACTCCACGGTACGGAACTTTGGAACATGTGGTTTGAGCACACAGTCTCCTACCAAGCATGAACAAATCCGAAGGGATGTTCATCGGTTTACGTTCTTGTCCTGATGAAAAGGCCCACTCTACTACATCCAATGGCATGAATGCTCAGTGCTGAGCCGCAGGCGCTTTATGCCATACATCCGTACATTCTCCCGAGCCCATGAGGTTGAATACTTCGCCTGCATGGAGGCACATGTGAGCACAGCTTCCTTCGAATCTCTTCACTGGTTACGTCGATTCCTTGACGAGACTCCTGGCGATGATGTGGTCGGAGGCAGGCCACGTCAAGTCCCCAAGGTTTGCTGGTCACGGGTTGAGCCTGCACCCGCACCTCATCCCACACTCCGGCTCTGGTCGACGGAAATGGGCAAAGATTTGGGTCTTGAACCCGGCCATGAGGCGATTTTGAGCGGCTCTCATAGGGTCAAGGGGATGGATTCCTACGCGCAGCGTTATGGCGGCCATCAATTCGGCCATTGGGCTGGCCAATTGGGCGACGGACGTGCGATTACATTGGGCGAAGTCAAAACCGATAGCGGTGTTGTGGAATTGCAACTGAAGGGGGCTGGAGCGACGCCTTATTCGAGAACTGCTGACGGAAAAGCAGTGTTGCGTTCATCTATCAGAGAATTTCTTTGCAGTGAAGCAATGCACCATCTCGGCGTTCCAACCACTCGAGCCTTGTCGCTAGCAACGACTGGTGAGGCTGTCGTTCGTGACGTCTTATACAACGGAAACCCTGCACCAGAACCCGGTGCCGTTGTTTGCAGAGTAGCTCCAAGTTTTCTTCGCTTTGGTAGTTTCCAAATTCACGCTGCTATGGGAGACCGTGAAACATTGGCGACCCTCGTAGGGCACACGGTTAAACACCATTTCCCAGGCCACCACGCCACGGATGATGATGGGTTGATTGCGTGGCTTGAACGCATCGCTGAAGATACTGCGGTGATGATTGCTCATTGGAATCGAGTTGGTTTTGTTCACGGTGTCATGAATACGGACAACATGTCCATCCACGGCTTAACCATTGATTACGGCCCCTATGGCTGGCTGGAAGATTACAATCCAAATTGGACACCCAATACCACCGATGCATCTCGCCGCCGGTACAGGTACGGCCAACAAGCACACATTGGAGCCTGGAACGTCGCCCGTCTCTTGGAATCCATCGGCCCCTTGATGGAAGACCCTGAACGGCTGCATAACGTACTGGACTCCTACTATGCTGCTTACGAAAAGCACAACATCGGCATGTGGGCCGGAAAACTCGGTTTGGATGAACTCGATGATTCCGATGCTCCGTTATTGGAAGACCTCATTGCCTTGCTCCAAAAAGTTGAGACAGACATGACCATCTTTTTCCGCCTGCTTTCATCCATTCAAGAGCCAAAGGTCGAGCACCTACAACCTGCCTTTTACGATGTATCTCAATGTCCTGAGGACGAATGGAATGAATGGTTAATGCGATGGTGGCAGCGAGTTGATGGAAGGCCCAAGCGGGACAAAATGCGCCTTGTTAACCCAAAATACGTGCTCCGCAATTGGATGGCTCAAGTAGCGATTGAGGCAGCAGAGAACGAAGACTATTCGGTGGCCGAAACCTTGTATGAATTGCTCAAGAAACCCTATGACGAGCAGCCTGAGTCTGAAGATGAGTGGTTCAAAAAGCGACCTGAATGGGCAACGAATAAAGTCGGCTGCTCGATGCTTTCATGCTCGAGTTAAGCCATTATTTGAGCGGCAACGGATTGGAACGCAACCGCAAACCCAATGCAAATCCAATGGTATTGACAACAAGGTCAGAGATCTTGTTGTCCCATGTTTCACTGACGAATTCAAAGGGCAGGAATAATTCAAGCACTTCCCAGCCAATGGAAAGCAGAAAGAACACTGGCCAATTCTTGAGTAAAAAGCGCCCTATGGCAGTCCATTGCAAGAAATGTCCGAGGGACCAGAGATTGAGTAGGGCCATGGAAGGGGCTTGCCACTCACCTTTATCACGATTCATACAGAACGCCTCACGCGCCACAATAGCAGGCCTTTCTTTGAGCGAGTTGTCCCGAACCGATTATGAACACTTGGCTCGTGAAGCGGACTGAGGGGGAGCGATGCGAGACAACTGGCCACCGGAAAAAATCGCCTTGACTCCTGGGAAGCGCGTCCTCTTCCTGACCAAAGATTTGGAACTCATCAAGCAACAACTCTACGACGGTTTGAATCTACGAATGGAGGACCTTTCAGTTGAAGACTTGCTCGACGATATCAATACTGACGTCATGACGCCAGCATGGGTTTGTTTTGACCACGAGCCTGCCGAGATTGCAAAGAATGCATATGCGGGGCTGATGCACAACGGGTTGCGCGTCTTCCGTGAAAAAGCATTGAAAGATGGGAACTTCGAAGTGATTGTTTCAGGTCAGCGGAAAGGAACTGGTTCAAGCCGTGAAACGGCTGCTCAATGTGAGCGATGGGCCGGTATCAACATCGTTATCGCAGCATCTTTTGCACCCATTCACGAGCGCAATAACATCAATCTCGGTCAATTAATGGGCAACCATGCGATGCTCAAACGTCTCCAGGATGGAGAAGAAATTGCACTGTCAGAATTCACTGGCCAATACGACCCAGTAACACAACTCATTTTGGAACGAGGTGGTCTCTTCCCCTTCGCAAAAGCGCTCAAGGCGGGAAGTCTGGATTTACCACCATTGGATACACCTACGCGCCCCATGACCATGGCTGAACGTATCATCAGCCGTAACCTGGTCGGGCAACCTGACGGTCAATGCGTCAAACCAGAGGACCCCGTCATCGCTCAAGTACAAGGTGGATATTCGCACGAATTCACTACCGCACAAGTTCACACCTTCCTCCAAGAGGAGTACGGTGCTGATTACGCACTGCCCAACCCAAGCAAATTTGCAGTCTTTGAAGATCATTTGCTCTACGCACAGCACAATCCTAAATTCGTTCCTTTCATGCACAAAGTGCAAACACTTCGCGACCTGCAGGTAGCCTTCCAACAGCATGCTGGCGTGCGAGATTATTCAGCCGTTGACGGTGTCTCTCCCGGTATTTGTCACCAAGTGGCCCGAGAAGAATTCATCGAGATTGGGGATTTCATTCAAGCCACTGACTCTCACACCTGCATGGGCGGAGCATCCAATGCTTTGACGTGGGGTGTAGGGGCTACAGAATACGCTAACCTTGTCAGTGCTGGATTCACTTTTGTCAAAGTACCTGAATCAATTCGCTTTGAACTGGTGGGTCAACTGAATCACGGATGTACTGCGAAGGACGTCATTCTAGCCATTCTGGCCGACCACGCTCGAGAGGAATTGACGCTCAACCGAAGCATGGAGTTCGGTGGACCTGGCCTCACCTCACTCTCGGTCGACGAACGCGCTACCCTGTGCAACATGGCTACAGAATGCTCTGGTCGAACAGGGATTTGTGAAGCGGATGAGGCCTTGATGGAATGGATGCTTAATTCACAATCCAACCTCGACGAGGCTGAGCAGCGTTCTCGCATGGTCACGCCCGATGACGGCGCCCATTACCACGGCGGCGTCCACATCATCGACCTCTCTGCCATCGTTCCAATGGTAGCTCACCCCGGTGACCCTGACGAAGGAATTCCAAGCGACCCCACCAATGGAGCCAACATCAGCGATATCGGTGCTGTGCACGTTGATATTGCCTATGGAGGCTCATGTACCGCTGGCAAGGAAGACGACATTGCCTACTACGCAGAAGTTTGCCAAGCGGCCAAAGAGGCAGGCCTTGCGGTGAAGGAAGGGGTTGACTTCTACATCCAATACGGTTCAGGCCAAGTAAAGGCTCTTGCAGAACGAAAGGGGTGGCACGACCTCTTCCTCGAAGTGGGCGTGAAACTCATCGACCCTGGTTGCGGCGCTTGCATCGGGGCTGGCCCTGGCGTCTCAATCACACCCGAGCAAGTGACAGTATCCGCCATCAATCGAAATTTCCAAGGGCGCTCTGGGCCGGGTAAATTGTACCTCGCCAGCCCACTCACGGTTGCAGCATCGGCCTTCACGGGAGTCATTTCGGCTTGGAATGGCGAACTGTTCGCATGATTGACCTCCAACTCAGCGGTCAAATTTCGGCCCATTTCATCCCTCGTTGACTGTTGTGTATATTTACCCTCAAAGTCGGGGTAATGCTATCTGTTGGCCCGACGTTGTCAAGACGGAGGAGGACCGAGGGAGTGGATACGATGGCAGGAACTGCAGAGCGGATGGCGAGCAATCAGAAACAAGTAGCGATTTCTGAGTTTTTTGAGAAGAACAAACATTTCCTCGGTTTTGACTCATTGACCCGCTCTCTTATCACTGCCGTGAAAGAAGCGGTTGACAATTCCCTTGACGCTTGCGAAGAAGCTCGAATTCTACCTGAGATCAAAATTCAAATCACGAAATTGGACGGCAAGAAAGACATCATCGAACTGAAGAGTGAGGACAACGGCCCGGGCATTCCTAAGAAAAGTATTGAGAAAGTGTTCGGGCAATTGCTCTTTGGTTCACGTTTCCACGCGATTCGCCAGTCCCGTGGCCAACAGGGAATCGGTATTACCGGTGTTGTCATGTATTGCCAGTTGACAACCGGGCGCAAGACTCACGTACGGTCAAAGATTGCAACAGAAACCTCTGCAGCCATTGTGGATATCGGCCTTGATACGCGGAAAAACAAAGCAACGAAGAGTGGAGAAGGTCGAGAATTGTGGGAGTTGCCTGACGGCACGCTGAAGGAACATGGTTTGGAAATCACAGCCCAAATGAAAGCCAAATACCAACGCGGTCGGCAAAGCGTCTATCAGTATCTGCGAATGACGAGTATTGTCAATCCTCACGCTGATATCACCTTCATTGACCCTGATGGAGAAACGTATCACTGGCCACGCGTGACAGAACGCCTTCCACGGAAGGTGGAGAGCATCAAACCTCATCCTCACGGCATTCATTTGGGAACCTTGCAACGTATGTGTGTTGAATCGACTGATTCCCGGATGACGGTGTTTTTGCGGAATAATTTTTCTGGCGTTTCCTCTCGTGCTGCCAAAGAATTGCTTGCTGCAGCAGAGATTGAAGAAAAGGCAAAGCCCAAATTACTCAAACCAGATCACTATCGTGCCCTATTGGAGGCATTTCAAGGCGAACGGATGCTGAATGAAAAGCCCGTTAAATTGTTGAATCCACCAACCAACTGTCTTTCACCAATCGAAGAATTACTCATTAAGAAAGGGCTGTCCAAGACCATCGATTCGCGGTATGT
>QQSD01000048.1 GCA_003602485.1 Candidatus Poseidoniales archaeon
GCGTCAAGGATTTGCCATTCAAAAATTGAACCTGGATACACGAAGGCATCCATGTGAAGTAACCCGTGCATCATGCCTTCTCCGCGACCGAGTTGAGAGGGCCCAAAGATATCCGATGTCCAATTCCCTTCACCATTCCCTGAACCACCCGTTGGTGTGATGACGATATCATCAACCCAAGCGGTGTCCGAACCACTGTTCACACTACCGTCCTTGGTATACTTCCATGTGACTGATTGAGCCGAGGCAGGAAGAGAAAAGCTTGCTGTAGAAGTACCAACCGTACCGGACCATCTGCTGGTATAGCCAGAAAAACGTGAGCAATTTGGATTATCAATACAGAAGATGAGGTAGTCAAAACTGCCTTCAGAAGATACACTGTAATCGAAGGTACCCGAAGCGGCAGGAAGTTGGGAGACGTCCAAGGTCATGCTCGACTCTTGGTTGTGGGTGATGGTCCCTGCTTTGGCGAGTTGGGCACCGCCAAGGCGCGTGTCGGCACGAATGGCCCAGTTTGAAGTTCCACCAAGACTCCATTCAGGCTCAAAAGAACCCGATTCAAAATCATACTGCCAATCCTGAGGAAGGATTTGGAGCGATGATTTATTCACATCCATTCCATCAAACACGGAATTATCATCAAAATCACCTGCATTCGTCATCGTTGACGCTAAGGAGTTTTGCAGGGTGTTTGGTTGTATTTCAAGGTCCATCGATTTGATGGCATAGCCGTCACCGACTGCAACACTCACACGTTCATTCGCTCCATCGGGCCACGACCCAATTGTCAGCGTAGTGGTTTGGCCAATTGGCGTTGAAGGAGCAATGAGAGCCTCATCGTCAACCAATGTTGGCGATGATTTAATCATTCCAACATCAGAGGGAATCATGGAGATTAGAAACAAGAGACACAGGCCAACCGCAAGACCTTGCCCTCTGCCCCGTGGACTCATACAACACGCACGCCAAATGAATGCTCTAAAGGCTTCGGCGGTTCGCTTTGCACGAGAGATGCATGACGAAACTCAATAGAGTCCTTTCTCCAGCAACACTCATGGATGTTGAAGCTCTCAAGGCGGAAGCCGGTCGTGCAGCGTGTAAATACGTGGAGCATGGAATGAATGTTGGTCTTGGAACAGGCTCGACTGTGAAGTATACCATTATCGAACTTGGGCGACGTGTCGCTGAGGAGGGACTGGAAATTATCGGGGTACCTACATCGATTGCAACTGAAGCGTTAGCAAAGGAAGTCGGCATTCCACTTGCCTCTCTCGACGACTTGAATGGACTTGATATCGTCATTGATGGAACTGACGAGTTTGACCCGCAATTCCAATTGATCAAAGGGGGAGGGGCGGCCCTTTTACGAGAAAAGATTGTTGCGCAGTCCTCTGCGCGAATGGTCGTTGTTGCGGACCAGCGAAAACAAGTGGACACTCTTGGTGCCTTTCCACTCCCGATTGAGATTACACCATTTTCTCATCTCACAACGGTTCGTGCACTCGAAGAACTTCTCAATTGCAGCGTCACCCTGCGAACAAATGAGGAAGCGACTCTGGTCACAGATAATGGCAATTTCATCGTAGATGCGCATACAGGTCCGACCATTCGCAATCCACTTGAGATGGAACGCACCGTACTGAACATAGCGGGCGTGGTACAAGTAGGACTCTTCAACAACATGTGTGATGTTGTTGTCCTTGCATCGGATGATGGAGTAGTCGTTCTCAAAAAAGCATGAGTTTATTGTTCAAGCAATACTGTCTTCGTGAAGCATTAAATAGGCGAGGCAGAAGGCCAAAGTGGGCCTGTAGCTTAGTCAGGTAGAGCGACGGACTCTTAATCCGTCGGTCGCGGGTTCGAACCCCGTCAGGCCCGCCTTCACTCAGTGATACACCGAGCGAGCACTGAATCTCTCGGTACAGGTCCAAAATTATGAGAATCCTCAGAGGCGAGAGGGTCAGGTTGATCTCCAGCAAGAAAGAGGTAATTATTGGCCTCAACTCGCAACACTCGTTTGACGATGAGAACTTCAGGCTTTAGAGGATGGTGGACCAAAACCACATCTCCGGGACCTACGGATTCTCCATTCACAGGTCTGAAGGTCAGGACCGTGCCTTCGGGGTAGGTAGGCCACATACTTTCGCCTTTCAGGCGAACTGGGAAGTCTTCGTGTCCAGGCTGACTCATGAGGCACGAATCCAAGGGACTTCACGGCCCTTAATTGCCCAGAACATGTTGTGAATTGCTTCGCAAGCATCCATCAATTCTTGTGCATGGTCAGCTGAAACTTCAACTTTGCAGGCGGAGCACAACTTAGCAGCATGCCAAAAAGTATCGTGGAGGTCTGGATTTCCTTCGAGATGTTGTGGCTTGAAGAAATCAGTCCAAAGGACAAGGAGTTCATCCTTGCAAGTTTGTGCTTCTTCTTCCTTGATAGCAGCGTATCGGGACATGGTGTTGAGGTAGCTAGCCATTGCGGGACCATCACTGGTCTCTGGGCAGGTCAAACCGAGCATTTTCTTTGTCATGGATTGAACGGCTTCTGCTGCAACACGAGCACTGGCAGGGTCGTATACGCCACATGGGCCGTCACAATGGGCTTCTGCTTCAAGGATGGGGGTCTTCATGTTTCAAGCCAATGCTCCGCATCATATCAATGTGATTCATCAACCAAGAAGGGTCACGCAACTATGGTAGTGCCACCTTCCCCACGAAGGGACTCAAGAACATTCCCCGGAGAACAGAAGATTGCTTTTCCATCACCAGAACCCGAAGCAAAGGAGCAAAGTGCTTGTAATTTAGGACGCATGGACCCAGATGGAAATTGGCCATCCTCATCCATCCTTTGTGTTTCAGTCACCGTGAGCAGGCGATGTGCTTTTGCTTTGGGCGTTGCGAAATCTGAGTAAACCGCATCCGCATCGGTGCTAATAATCAGGGCATCTGCTTGTAAGTCAAGAGCAAGGCGTGCTGAAAAATGATCTTTGTCGATGACAGCGGGCATTCCCGTCAGATGCTGGTTTCGTTGTGCTACGGGAACTCCACCACCTCCACCACAAATCACCACAGCCTGGAGTTTGACCAATTGTTGTATGACATCCAATTCAAGGATACGTATTGGAAGCGGGCTTGCAACAACGCGACGAGGCCCATGGATTGTTTGTGCGATATCCCAATCGGCAGACATGACGGTCGCAGAATCCAAAATTGGTCCGACCGGTTTGGTAGGTAGAGAGAAGCCTGGATCTTCAGGGTCCACTTCTACTCGAGTGAGTACAACAGCACTTCGTTCTGGTCGTCGTCGCCGGTCCAAGATAGCCTGAAGATTCATTGAAAGTTCGTGTCCAATCATTCCCTGTGTAGCAGCCACCCATGAATCGAGAGAGTGGACCGATGCCTCATCCATTTTGAGAAGATGGCCGACTTGCGGGCCATTGCCGTGCGTCAAGACAACGTTCCAATCCATTTCGAGCAAATCCACAACATCACTCATGACTTTGGCCAAAACATGGGCAGTTTGATTGGAATCATCCTGAGGCGGTTGAAGTGCATTGCCTCCCAAAGCATAGACAGCGACCTTACTCACATGCCTTCTTTGCCCTGTTCCGTTTTGACACTTTGCCCGATTTTAACCTATGAGGTGCTCTTTTTGTGTGAGTGCTTGGGGGTGACATTGAATTAGACCCCACGAATGGACAGACGGGTGCGAGTATGGCCAAGACAGTTTGGATTGGAGACGTGCAAGATGGTTTGTACGACGGAAAAACCGTAGAATTGAAAGGATGGATTAAGCGTACCCGTGGCTCCAACAAGATGCGATTCATTGTCCTGCGTGATTCTACGGGCGAAATCCAATGTGTTGGAAAGAAGGATACAATAGGTGAAGAAGCCTTTCTGGCTCTCAAAGAAGCCCTCATTGAATCAAGCGTGATATTGCATGGGACAGTCAATGTAGACGAGCGTTCAGAAGGAGGCCATGAATTGGTCGTCAATGCCGTAGAAATCGTCGGAGCAGTTGACCCTGAGCGCCCTTTTCCGATTAACAAAGAGGCTTTGGACGTTGTTGACGAAGACGGCGAACCCATGCCAGGGGGTTCAGAATTTCTGCTCAACCATCGACATCTCTACCTCCGTACGAGTCGCATGACTACGATGCTGAAACTACGAAGTTCTGCATTTGGAGCCATTCACAACTATTTCAGAGGCGGAGATTTTATTGAATATCAAGCTCCTAATTTTGTCGCAGGAGCTGTCGAAGGTGGTTCAACACTGTTCGAAGTGCCATATTTCGATAAAGTCGCATATCTCACGCAGTCATGGCAACTCTATGCTGAGGCGGCCATGCCAGCACTTGAACGACTCTACACCATTGCACCCTCATTCCGTGCTGAAGAATCTCGTACTCGCCGACATCTTACCGAATTTTGGCACGCTGAAATGGAAGTAGCATGGGCGACCAATGACGAGATTATGGCTCACGGTGAGGGAGTTGTACGGCACATTGCCTCTACGCTCTTGGATGAGCGGGAATCAGAGTTAGCCTCACTCAATCGTGACCTAGATGCAATTGCCAGATATGCGGACTCACCCTATCCGAAGATGCGCTACGATGAAGCCGTTGAAATCCTCCAAGGTAAAGGAGTGGAAGTTGAATGGGGAGACGATTTGGATTACTCAAAAGAAAAGATCCTCACGCAGGATTTCGACCTCCCCCATTTCCTCACGCATTATCCAAAGGTTGCGAAACCATTCTACCACCGCGTTGACCCAAGTGACGAGAAATATGTCCTATGTCACGACCTGTTGGCACCTGAAGGCTATGGCGAAATCATTGGTGGAGGGGAGCGTACATGGTCCGAAGAAGAAATTCTGCGCCGTCTTGATGAAGAAGGAACGCCCCATGAACCCTATCAATTCTACATTGACACACGTTCCTACGGTGGCGTTCCACACGGCGGCTTCGGACTTGGAGTGGACCGTGTCGTCAGTTGGCTCGCTGGTGCGAGTCACATTCGAGAAGTCATTCCATTCCCGCGAACTTCCCGCCGCGTCACTCCATGATCAGAGCAATGTTTCGCCACATGAAGGGCAAGGCATGCCTGGAATGAAGGCTCCAAGCAAAAAGCCACAATGCGGGCATATTGAGGTCAAAAAGTCATCAATCATAGACCCGTTGAAGATGAGGTCAAACATCAAGGTTTTGGAAGTGAAAAACGCTCGCAAATCAGATTGAGAACAATGTTGAGGTCTTTTTCGTCAATGATATGGTGAGCATGCTCCTTCGGGCGGTCGTCCCAAGGATTGAACAAAATGGCACATCCACTTTCGTTAAACATGCCAATATCGCCCGCTGAATCACCCACAGATGCAGTATGCTCTTTGGACACACCCAACCGTCGCTGAAGCATCTTGACAACGGACCCCTTTCCATCCATCTGGACCTGATAGCGTCCAAAATCACCAATGGTATGTTCCCCAGAAGCCAAAGGACTGTCTCTGAGCCAGCCATTCGTGAAAACATGAAGACGCGTGTCCAAGCCTCCAGCCTGCTCGGATGCAGTGTGTCGGTCGATTCCACCCCAACGTCGTCGCCAAGGTTGTTCGGAAGGGAATTGTGCTGCAATGTCTCGTGCAGTCTTTTGTAAGCCACCACTTACAATGGCCACATGCACACCTTGGTCAAGGAGGTGACCGATGAGGAGCTCCCATCCGAGCATCATAGGCATTCCTTCCATGATGGAGCGTAGATGCTCATCAGTGATGGGTTCAGACCGTGCTGATTTGATGAGGGCAAGGTCCAGTTTGATCCAATCCCATTCGTTCAACAACCCTTGGTTGTAGAGTTCAAAGGATTCATCATTGGAAATTCCGAGGCGGTCGTAAACAAATTGCCATGTGGACAAATGGTCGACCAGTACACGGTCCATATCCAAACATACGAGATACCCTGTCATGATTCCACCATCATTGAAGACCCTTAACCTTGTTTTGGCCAGTTGTACTGGGATTGAATGCGTTCCACCTGTTTGCCCATAATGTACAAAATCACGGCGACCATCATCGCAAAGAGGCCAATGAGTGTCATTGCAATTGTGGCCAACGTCACGCCAATCGATGTTGAATTCAACTCGGTGAACATGGTTGCAAGGTCACCGGACAAGCGGTAACCGAGAACGAAAAGAACGATTCCTGGAATCCCGAACAACAAAAGCGGATGTTTGGATTCAAGCATCCAATAAAACAACTGAGCAAATCGAGATGCTGTGGCGAGTGATTCTCGTTGCGGCAGTTGAATTGGCTGGTCTGCTTTCACAAAACGTGCCCTTAATCCATCGGGGACTTCTTTTGGTGTTGCCAGCGGGGACAAAGAAGCCATGGCTGCACAACCATCTTCGCTTAGGATAAGATGTTGGATTTCTGTCCGGGAAAGCACGACTGAATCCTCTTCAGTCTCTGCTTTTGCAACATCCCTGTATGTGAAATGGATGTCCCATGGTTCACGGGCTCGGTTTACACTGAGGGGAAGTTCGGAAAGTTTGAGTGAAGCATTCACAGGAAGAATGAGGGTTTTACCTTCGGCTTCATCTTGCTTGAGTAGGTAGGAACAGAGATCTTGGGCAATGACATCTCCCGTGTAGTGATACACCTCACAATTCACCTCATGGGCGAGTTCAACCGTTTCATCGTTCGAACCTGTGTCGATGAAAATGACCCGATGGGCTGCCTCCCGAGCCCTTATGATGAGGGAAACGATACGTAACTCAATGTCACGTCCAACCAAGACCAATCGGTCAAGAGAGCCATTCACGAGGCTGGCTGACCCGTCCAACCTATCAATTCTCTTCTTGCAAGAATGGATAACAAGCCCTTTTCGGGTAGGTTCTTGAAAGCCAGTTGATTGGGCTTATCATGCTGGAGGGTCATCACATTGCAGTGGTCGTCCCGGCACGTAATGAAGAAGAACACATATCCCAGGTGATTGAAACATTACCAGAGTATGTGGATTTGGTCGTCATCGTCAATGATGGTTCGAACGACCAAACTCAGAAAAGGGCTCAAGAGGCAACTTCGCCGTGTCAACTTGTAATTCTTGAAAATGGAGGCAAAGGCGTCGGCTCAGCGATTGATTGTGGCCATCAATATGTGCTTGAACATCTCTCAAAGCCATTTGTAAGTGCAGTCATGGCTGGCGACGGACAAATGAATCCAGGTGACCTCATGGCCGTGGTTCAACCGATTGTCACGGGATATGCTGACCATGTCAAAGGCAATCGGAGAGCTCATGAAGAGGGATACAACCTCATGCCAACCGCTCGCAAAAGGGCATCATCTATCCTTGGTTTTTTCACCACGCTGGCATCTGGCCAGCCCATTGAAGACCCACAGTGCGGTTTTACTGCTACCAGTTCATTGGTTCTTGAATCATGGGATTGGAACCGTTCATGGAAGGGCTATGGATATCCAAATTATTGGATTATCAACCTGTCTCGAAACGGATGGAGAATCGCTCATGTTCCCGTTGAATCGATTTACAAAGATGAAACCTCTGGCATCAAGGCCTTACCTTTCTTTACAAAAGTAGGTGTTATGATGGCCATTGAACATCATCGCAGAAACCTTGCATGGCTTAAACCACGAAATCTAACCCCACATACGCTCTTTGCCCTACTGGCCTATTGCTTAGGGTGGTCAGCGTTTTTGCCGGGCATAAGCAATGATTTGGAAAATGAACTGATGCTAAGAGGTGTGCCGATGATACTCGTTGGCATCTTCTTTTGGTATATGGCGCATATTTTTGACCGAATGGCTGTTCGTATGCACAGGGAGTTGCGGTCATGAGGAGACTTGACAGACGGAGAAAGCCGCGCAAGGCTCATGTTCGCCATATCTTGGTGAAGGGAAAACCCGAGGCAAAGATGATTCTTGAAGCCGTACAAACAGCGAAGAAACCCCTCAAGGTCTTCCGTAAAATGGCAAAGAAGTACTCCAATTGCCCCAGTGGGAGCAAAGGAGGTGACCTCGGTGAATTCATAGAAGGTCAAATGGTTCAAGATTTTGAAGAAGCGGTTTGGGCATCTGAACTTGAGACCGTACCCGATGCATTCATCAAAACCCAATTCGGATTCCACATTTTGTGGGTGCACAGCAAAGGCCAGCTCGAGTAAGTGGTGGGCGTACCAAGATTTGAACTTGGGTCCAAGCGTCCCAAACGCCCGAGTATAGGCCAAACTAACCCATACGCCCGTTGTCTTCTGCCACGAGGTCTTACCTATGAACTTCACTCAAAGAATTGCCAGTGTCCGTCGTCCAGACGCAGTGCAAAACCTTCACTTTCAGCACGTTCCATAAGGTCATCTACTGAAATTTCAGACTGATGTTTTTGAAGAGCAAGAAGGACACTCACCCTATCAATAACACCGTTTTCATCTGCCTTTTTCCGAAGATATGACATCAATGATCTCGGTGAAAATTCTTCAGTTGCTTCAAATGAACGGTTATGGCGCTCTAATTTCTCTCGAAGCGAGCCACGGAGCTCTTCAGGGGTGTTAGCAAGAGCAACTTCGATGTGAAGTTGTTGTGCTGAGTTCACCTCACAAACAACTTCCGAATCACGCGGAAGGCCTTGACCACAATGAGGACAACGCCCCGTCAATGATCGATGGCCAAAACACTGCTCGCAATGAGGACAGCGTATGACAAGCCATCGTTGTTCAGACATAGACGTCCCCAATCAAAGTGTGAAATCATGCTTATTTTGAGGTTGCCCCGGACGACGTGCAGGCGCTGCTGGAGCTTTTGTGTCAACTCGTTTCCTTGGTTCTTCTGCCCTTCTTGTAAGCGCTCCTCGGATAGGCCCGGTCTTTGTTCGTGCACCCAGGGAAAGAGATTCGGGAAGGATGAGCGCAGCAACTGCAACACCGTGGTGGTCTTGTCCAGCAGTCACTTCATCAACTGCTACGTCAAACTGCAATACTTCGAGGTCACGACTGGCTAATCGTCGTTGTAGATTGCGACGGAGAAGAAGCACGGTCTCCTCATAATCAAGATCGGTTGTAATGGTGGCGACAATCGCACACTCATCTCCTTCTGGGGTGACACACGACGCCCATGCGACCCCTGCAGAAGCCGTTGAACCGTTCCAAGCATAAGCCGTTGCAAGATGGCATTCGACCAACGAACCCATCGGGAGTGGGCGAGGAATGGCCACACCAAAACCAAGTGGCAACATTGCCCCTTGAGCCTGAATCAAACGTACATCGCCCAAGCCCAATTCAACCAAACCTTGGTCAAAGGCATCCTCTGCATTTTCACCCCAAGGCGCCACCGCAGTCATCAACCATCCAGGGCAATCGGGACCTTTTGCGCCTTGCATGATTCTACACAAGCGCAACGGGTTCATGAATAACATGGTCATGGGCATTTCATGGCCAAGGTGGCGCGGGGCATTCTCATGTTGACCCTTGGCGGTGTATTTGCATTGGTTCTTTTGACCCTATTCCAAGATAGTGAGTTTACACTTGCATTGGTCATTGCGACTCTTTTCACTACGTCACTTGGCATATTTTTACTGTTCCAAAATTCAACTGGAACGCACGAACAGCGACACGTAGGAACTGGCAACATTCAGTCGGCCAACGGACGAGAGGACTCCACAATAGCAGCTTCGAGCCCAGACCTTCCAGACCCACTCGACTACCAACTTGATATTCCTCTGTGATCAAAACAGGCGGACTGTTTCAAGATTACTGGGAGCGTATGTCATGCAATTGTATCTCTCACGCAGCGTGAGGCCAAGTTCGTTGCATTTCTGGTAATCACCGTGATGACAAATAATGTTCTTTGGTGTCGGATTGATACGGTCAACGAAATCAAGCAGTTGTCGTCGGTCGGAGTGCCCTGAGAATCCATCGATCGTGACCATTTCACATCCAATCTTGACAATCTCGGTTTTACCGTTGATGAGCATGGGCACTTCCCCAAACCCTTTCTGAAGGCGACGGCCAAGTGTTCCTTCAGCCTGGTATCCAACAAAGCAAAGTGAGTTTCGCTCTTCGTGAGCCCAATTCTTGAAGTATTCCATAACTGGACCTCCATTGAGCATTCCAGATGTTGCCAACACAATACATGGAGACGTGTCCATGATGATGCTTTCTCGGAGTTCACGTCCTTTCACTGGCCTGAACCATTCACTTGTGAAGGGGTTTTCACCATCGTCCTTGAGCAGAGACTTGCTCAGACTCTTTGTGAGATAATTTGGGTGCGAAGCGTGAATCGCTGTCGCTTCCTGAATCATTCCATCAAGCCAGACGGGTACGGGTTTGACGGCTCCAGAGCGGAATAATTCGTCAATTGCAATCATCACTTCTTGACTCCGTCCGACTGCAAAGACTGGACAGATCATTTTACCACCACGCATCAGCGTGCGTGAGACGATGTCTTGGAGTTCTTGATTGGCTTCTTGACGGGAGGGTTGGTAGTCACCAGAGGCTCCGTAGGTGGATTCAATGACAAGTGTCTCCACCCGTGGAAAACGGGTGTTAGCCGCATCAAAGAGCCATGACTTCTCGTACTTTTGGTCACCACTGAAGACAATGTTATGCCTTCCATCTGCGATGTTAAGATGAACCGCAGAGGACCCAAGAATGTGGCCTGCGTTCGAGAAGGTCAACTTCACATCAGGAGCGATGTCAGTCGTTGAATCCCAATCGACATCAACGACGTGTTTCATACACATTCTGATATCTTCCATATCGTATGCTGAACGCTTGCCTTCTGCTCCTCCGACTTTCAGGTAATCTGTTTGCAAGAGCAACATGAGATCACGAGTAGGTGGGGTGCAATAGACAGGACCTCTGTATCCGTACTTGAACAGGACTGGGAGCATTCCAGCGTGGTCGAGATGGGAGTGAGTGAGAACTACTGCGTCAAGTTTCTCGAGGGGCAATGCTTCTGGGGCATTGAAAAACGGCATTGGGTCCGTATCTGAAGCGATGTTGACACCAACGTCGATCATGATTCTGGATTCATTGGTAGTGACATAATGGCATGCACGACCGACTTCTCTGTATGATCCCAATGCAGTAACACGGGCCCATGATGACCCGGGACGTGTCGGCCTGTGAATATTCAAACCGAAATCCTTGAGCAGTTTACGTCGCTCATCTGCAAAGGACTGGCGGTACATTCGGATGTCATGCACGGTCTTTGAAAACAACGGTGGTGTTCGTTCTACTTTGACGGCCCAACCTGTTTCGTCCCGGATTCTCTTGTTGTTCTCACCTTTTCTACCAATTGCCTTTCCAGGATGCTGACATTGAATTGTCACTTCTCGGTAACATCCGTCAAAATACATCTCCGAAACCTCTGCTTCTTTCGGAATAAGCTCTTCAATGAAATCTTTCGCATCATCAATGGGCATCATTTTGTCGATTGGAGTCCTAAGGACTATTTTTCGCTTGATACGGCGGGCTATTTTCCCAATGAGGCCATCACTGCCGGTGAAAGGACCCATTTGTGAGGTTATGATCGCGATATTTCCTGCCTCAAGGTCGACGGTATATTCGATATTTCGTGGAATAATCTTCGCGATTTCATCCTTCAGTTGCTTGTAGGTCATTTGCATTTTTGTTCACCTAAGGTGACCCGCAGTCAACGTTGACCACATAGCGCAAGGTGCGCAGTGCGGCGAAAAACCGCGGGAATTGAGTTCACTTGAGGAGTTTTGCAATCTCGTCTTGTGAAAGTTGTACATAGCCTGAATTTGGGGTGATGACTGCCAAATCCATGCCGTTACCGGAAGCCGCATCACGTTGGCCGGATGCATGTAGCGCTCGTGCTGCCAATTTTAATGCCTCCGCCTGCGTCATGTTATCCTTGAACCCGTCTTCGAGAACACCGTACATGTAGGGAGAGCCTGAACCTGTTGCACAGTATACGTCAGGAATTGAACCGCCAGCGGAGTCAATGGAGTAAACGTGGCCACCATCTGCGTCAACGCCAACAATCAGCAATTGTACCCAGTGAGGGCGACCTGAGAGAATGTTAGCGGTCAACGTAGCCGCTCCTTTCACCGTCATGGATTGTTGACGGCGAAGCTCGAAGAGTGCGACTTCGGCAGTAAGGGTGCGTGAGAGTGACTGTGCGTGACCGACGAGACCCGCAGTTGTTAGAGCAAGGTTGTTGCCGATTTTGAATAATTTTTGGACGCTTTTATTTGCGATAAAATGACCCATTGTTGCACGATGATCTGCTCCAACAACGACACCACCCTTGAAGGTAATACCGATGGTGCTGGTTCCTGTTTTCAAGACGCCCTGATGCTCTGACATGGTATCTTCTCCTCCACGACACTTCTTGAACCTTGAGGCACTTTACCATCAACCACACGATTCAGAAGCCCAGATGATTCGCCCGCTGAGAAGAAGTTCGTAGCGAACGACGTTGTTTAGATTAAACAAAGGGGAGGCTTGATGAAGCCTCGCTTTGTTGCGCCAACATGCGCAGAAGGAAACGGCGGGAACCTGACGAGGCTCAGTCTTCGCTCGACCGTTTCTCTGGTGCTGCACCATCGCAGACTCCTCCCGAAGAGCAGGTCCCCTCAATGCCTGACTTGGACCTCTTAGAGGCAGCAGAAGCGAAGTTGGATGCACCGCCTGGAGAAGTAGTGAACGCTGCCCAAGAAGATAGCAAAGCGTTGAGGCAGTTTGAGATGCCCAGTAATCGCCGTGAAGTTCGCGTCAAGCCGTCCTCAAGCACCATGCAGTACCATGACCTTGGCGTATTGTATCCCAACGCACCCGTCCCATTACAGGAAGGCGGCATGGTTCTTCACAATTCTACACTCCACGACCTCACGGGTTGTGCAACGCTCATGAATTGGGTGGCAGACGGGCATGCATGCATCGTGGAGATGAAGCGAATGATGCAACGTACCACTGAGTTCAATCAAGCATTGAGCACACTTCATGCATTTGTTGAAGGAGATGCTCAAGGCCAAATCATACGAATTACGGACACTCGCCTCATGCTGCTACCACAAGGTTGTCGAGGACTCAGAGGAACCGAGATGGAAGGTTTCACGGCTGCCCAAAGCGACTTCTCGGAGGTATAACCGTGAATGAACAGGACCTCGATTTTCCATGCCCGATTTGTTCAGCAACGGGACAGGTCAAGATGATCACTCACATTGATGAAATTCCATATTTCGGAGAACATACACAATTGACCTTGATGTGTAACGCTTGTGGATGGACACAAACTGATTTCATTCCTGCAGAAGGTAAGAAAGCAGGGGGTTGGACGCTCCTCCTTGACGACCCGAGTAAACTCCGGGCTCGAGTCGTACGATCTTCATCCTGCACGGTATTGATTCCCGAACTCGACCTTCAAGTGAATCCAGGAAGCAGTTCAACAGGCTATGTTTCAAATGTTGAAGGCGTCATTCTCCGTTTTCAGGAAATCATTGCAATGGTTCAACGAGACGTCATGGCTCAACTTGAGGAGGGGAGTGAAGAGGAGAGTCTGCTTGAAGAGCAACTTCAAACCCTTGTCAATTTGACATTACGACTCCACTCACTAAGCGAAGAGGGAGCAACACCTCTCACGCTCGAACTCCTTGACCCCCACGGACATTCAATGATTCTTCACGAGGATGCCTTAGAGCGTACGCTCAGCGAAGAAGAGCTTGAGAAGTTGCCAGTAGGCCCTGACCCTGCAGTATTTTCAACCGATGAAATGGACGATTCAGCGTGAGTCTGAGGCAAGGAAGTCTTGGATTGAATGTGCTGTTTGGTCTCGCATCTCATGCAAGTGACTCATCCAAGCTGAGGCTCGTTCGATGCACAATTGTTTCATCTCACCAGCCAGAATCTTCCCCGAACGGAATCCTGAGTTGATTTCTGCAAGGAAGGTGTCGTCTTCTTCAAAGAAATACATCATGTATTGGTAGGCAACATCAACATCGGGATTCCCTCCAAGACGTCGGTGTTCCTCAACAGTGGCTTGGCCTCCTGAAAAGGCTCGCTTGATTTTCTTCTCGACCGTCGCCAAATCATCCCGCAAAAAGAGCGTTGTTTTAGGTTGGCTACTACTCATTTTACTGCCAGTCATACCAACTGCAAAGTGATGGTAGGTCGAAGCGGGAGCCAAAAGACCCATACCTCCTAGGCTTCGTTCAAGTGCAAGAAGAGCCATACGAATACCGTGCTTGTCACGTGTTGTCGCTGAGGGGACGTGTACGTGACCTTGTTTGGGATTGGACATGATGTCCGAAAAGCCCAACGAAGCGACTGCGGAAACCACACGGTCACACATTGCTTTGACCTTCTCTTTGTCCAACCGACCGTTCGCCATCTGTCCAAAAATCGATGCGTTCTCGTCGTGCACGCTGAGGTTGATCAATACGCCCTTTGAGGATGAATCTTTGAGATTAAACCAGTTGGTTTTACTGGCAAGACCGCGTGTCAATCGGAGATGTGGGTCTTGGTCAACACCTACTGGAACAACAATTGGACGAAGCCCTCCGTATTCTTCCGTCTGAGGGTGTAAGATATCACCTACTTGGACAAGAGGGGCTTGTACGTGGGCCAGGTTAGTATCTCCTCCGAATCCATAAATCGACTCAAATTCATTGAGATTCGTTCGCTTTCCAAGTTGGAAACCAAGTCGTTGAACCACTGGACGAGTTGATTGAAAGTATACGTTCGTTCGTTCCGGGTCAAGGCCCAAAGCAGCATAGTGGGCAATGTACTCATTGAGAGCTACTTCACGGCCTTTTGCCAACGAAACACCCCGAGTAGCTTGACTTTCTAAATCAGCAACGGCGATGGTCACATCGCCACCCTGCTTCTGAAACCATTTGACCTGTTCAACAACCATCGAATGGCCGAGGTGCATTTGACCACTCGGCATGAGTCCGGTTAAAACCCCAAAAGGATCGTCTTTACGTTGAGCTTCTTGAATCACGTCAAGGTCTCGGTGTGCGAAGACAATACCTCGTCGGTGGAGTTTTGACGGAGAAGAGAGCGAATCACCTGAAAGTGGGCTCAGCCCAAATTGCTCAATGATACGATCATAATCGGTAGATTGAGCACTCCCCCAGGGGTCGATGATGATATCGTCATTACCCACTCAGAGCACCTCTATTCTTCGTCGTCATCTTCTTTGGCATCAAGGCTTCGCTCAATGAGCACTTCTCGACGGCTATTTTCGTCATTTGGGAGGGCACCCGTAGAGGGAGAGGTAGCGATTGGCCCGAGACCCTCTCTTTTGAGTAAATACAACATGGCTACAATGGATGAAAAGCCAATACCGACAATGGCGTATGGAATCCAAGCATCGCCTTCTTCAGCCGCTCTTGGAGTCACGAGCCAAGTGAAGCGAATGTCATCTTCATCGAGGAACCGCTTTGACCATTTGAACAGTTCATTTGTCTGGTGACCTGCAATCGTGACAGCAGCAGAGTGGTTATTCCAAAATTCAGTTTGTCCCAATACATCGTATTCAACATCCCCCTGAGCCAATTCGACTTCTACTGGATTTCCGTTGACCACAGAGAGCATCAAGACACCTTCCCCATTCACCCACCATCCTTCTTGCATGTTCTTTTCAGATTCTATAGAAGGGAGATCATTGCCGCCGGCCATTACGGATTCTACAGAAGAATTTTCAATGTCAATCATCCACGTAGCAGGCACGTTCCAAGCGCGATTGTCGGTGGCTGAGCGGCATTGTTCTGTATCCAGGGCCTCAAATGAAAGAAGAGAGCCATTTTCTGTGGAGTCAAGATTGTGTGTAAACTCGTAACATCGCTTGGCTGACCATGAGGACCAGGCCTCTCCCCATGTTGTTAACCACAACCCCGGCTCCTCATTGAGGAAATCAAGAATATCTTGATCGTGGCGAACGGTGGCATCGTTCACACGGCCAATCCAGTACATGTTGATCAGTCCCCCTTCAGAAACTTCGTCTTTCAAGTTTTCAAGAGATGCTACACCTTTTTCCAAACTACCTCCTCGACGCCCGAGATTGTACCAATCCCAAACATCAACCGGTTGATCGGTTCCATTATGCCAAGCAGATAATGAAAGGTCGGTGTCATCTCCATGCACCGTAAACCCTTGACTGGCAACTCGTTCATGTTCGGTCATGGTAAGAAATGATGGCGTATAGGTTGAGATGGGAGAAGTCCCCCACTGACTTGCATTGATTCTCTCTTCAATGTAGGTGCGGCAAGATTGGGCGACTGCCCCCGCATCGTTGTTCCAAGAAAGCCCTGGCATGCCGTAACAACCGAATTCATCACCCTTTTCAAGCAGCTCATTTGCGTAAGAGGTCCTCAACCAGCCATCTTCCTCCCAACTACTCTGAGCAAGAACGACCGGGTGAACAAGAACCAAAAGAAAGGTGAAGCAAAGAAGGAGTGGAACGACAGCCCCGCTTCTTGCATCAGCCATGTTGCCTCGTCACGGAGGTACGCTTTGACGCTTGTCCTACCGCCAAGAACAGTCGAACAAGAAATGTCCTTCTGAGACGAAACCGTCGGAGAAACCTCAAAGCCTCACTGGGACGACGCTTCGTTGTGGCGAAGATGGACGGCTTGGACGAAGCATGGATGCTCTTGAAGGAGCACTGGTTCATTGCACCAGCATCCCAGCAAATCCCACGTACGCCAGTTTACAGTGCTCTCCGCCTCTTTCTCTCACCTTTATTGCGTCCATTTTTGAGATGGAGAATTCACGGAGTCCATAACATACCTCGCTCAGGACCGACGATTCTTGCAGCCAATCATTTGTCACACATCGACCCAATTGCAGTCATCGCAGCTGCTCGCCGAACCACGCATTACCTTGCCAAGGACGGACATTTTTCAAATCCAATGACACGTTTGGTGATGACATCAACCGGCCAAATCGAGACCATGAGGGAGCAGGGAGGAAATGATGCACTCTCGAGCGCAGCAACGGTTCTTGTCAGCGGTCGGGCCCTGGGTATCTTCCCAGAAGGAACAAGGTCCAAACGAACTGAAGCCCCGTATTTATTGCCCGGGAAAACTGGCGTTGCACGTCTCGCTGCAGCCTATCCAGAGGCGTCTGTCATCCCTCTCGCATTGATTGGCGCTAGGGAAATTATGGCACCAAAAACACACAAATGGCCACGACTTTGGCGACGCTTGAGCATTGTATCAGGAAAGAAGGTGAATTGGTTGGAATGGTTAGGCCACGAGATGGGTGGCGACTATACGGTCGAGAAGCTTGAGCACCTCGCGCAGCAAGAAGAGCACGAGGTACGAGCAGAATTAGCAAGGCTCTACCGGAAGTTCACCGACCAGTTGATGACATCACTTTCTGCCCTTGGAGCGCCATAGTTTATTGATACTCGACGAATATCTTCAGTATGGTCAAGACTACGGTCACGACGTCTTTTGGCGACCTCACATTACCAGTGAAGAGTGATGACCAGCGAATTCTTGCCGAAGTCAAAGGCCTGACGCTTCTGCAAACGATCGTTGAGCAATCAAGAATTTGGGCAAGTATTTACTCTCATGAACGAGGTGAATTTGAGATTTTCAGCCTTGATGACGGGGAAGAGTTATCGATTTACCCTCTTGAAACAATTCGTAAATTTCATATTCACGACAACCCGCACTTGGAGGTCACACTGGATGATGAACCTGTTTGCATTCTCATGGAACAAGGCCAGCAATGTGCTGCAGTCGATGCGGTGATATCTCTTGTCCTCTTGGGTGAAGCTGGGTGGCCACTTCAACAAACCCCTCTGCAGTTGCGGCATAAGGCGAAACACTTGGCAGAATTTCGCATCCGCACAGGTAGCCGTTTTTCAAGTAATGATTACGAGGATATTCTTCGAATTGAAGAGTTCCTCAACGCCGAACGTTACGCCGATGCCCTCGCAGCCGTGGGTGCATTTTCAAGGCGATGTTATACCTGCAAAGGGTGGGATGTGGCAGAAATCAGAGTCGCCATCGAACCGATGCTCGAGGAGATTTATCGAGTCGACCGTAGAATGATTCACGACTATCTGCGTGCCCCAATTGAAACTGCCGACCGCATCTTTATACCTCGAAAGTATCGTGTGAGAGGGTGAGAATCCCTAAGTGCTGCCGTTGACGACAAATCTCTGGCGATACGATGCAGGAATACCTTGACTTGATGCGTCACATCCTCGAACACGGCTCCGAAAAGGGTGACAGAACAGGGACAGGGACCAAGTCTGTCTTCGGCTACCAGATGAGATTTGACCTTTCAGAGGGCTTTCCGATGGTGACCACGAAAAAACTTCACCTTCCATCCATCGTGCACGAATTGTTGTGGTTTCTCAAGGGTGAAACCAACGTCAAGTACCTGCAAGAAAATGGCGTTCGTATCTGGAACGAATGGGCTGATGAAAACGGAGATTTAGGGCCCGTGTATGGCAAACAATGGCGCCATTGGGAGGCAAAGGACGGACGAATCATCGACCAGGTCAAGCAAGCGATTGATGCCATCAAAACCAACCCTAACAGCAGAAGGATCATCGTTTCAGCTTGGAATGTTGGAGAATTGGACGAAATGGCACTCATGCCGTGTCATGCATTCTTCCAATTTCATGTCGCTGATGGAAAACTGAACTGTCAACTTTACCAGCGCAGTGCAGACGTGTTCCTTGGAGTGCCCTTCAACATTGCATCCTATGCCTTACTCACACATATGATGGCACAGGTGTGTGGCCTTGAAGCGGGTGTTTTTGTCCACACACTCGGTGATGCACACCTCTACAATAACCACCTTGACCAAGCGAGATTGCAAGTCTCGAGGGAGCCGCTCAATCTGCCAACCTTGAAACTCAATCCACAACGAATGGACATTGACGATTTCACCTACGATGATATTGAAGTGCTCGGCTATGAGCATCACCCCCACATCAAAGCACCCATTTCCATTTGAGGGTCAACCATGCTAACGATGATTTACGCTTGTGATGAGAACGGAGCCATCGGAAAGGATGGTGACCTGCCGTGGCGTCAATCAAGCGATTTGAAGCACTTCAAACTTAAGACACTCAACAAAACAATCGTGATGGGTCGCAAAACATGGGACAGTCTGGGTCGTCCTTTGCCCAACCGGAGAAACGTCGTCATGACCCGGCAAGAGCCTCCTGAGGGAGTTGAATGCATGTCCTATGAGGAAGTCATAGCCTTGAGTGAAAATCAGGAAGTCGTCATTATAGGAGGGGGAGAAATCTATGCACTCTTCCTTGAAGGAACAAAGGAAATCCATCGGACCATTATCCATACGTTGGTTGAGGATGCAGATACATTTGCACCCGATATCGAGGATGCTGGTTTCTATCTCATCGCAGAAAAAAGAGTCCCTGCTGGTGAGAAGGACGAACATCAAATGACGTTTCAGCACCTCATACGCTGATTATTCAGGACGGTATTCTGTGACCCTTACGCCCAACCTTCCCTGGAGGGCCTCTCGCTTCATAATACGCGCATATTTCTTTTCAAAAGCGGCTTTGAGGTCAATCTCCATCGCCAAACTATGGCCCATGAGTAGAATGAGGACATCGGCCATTTCTTCTGCACATTCTTCAAGTGGCTTACCCTTCGTAATCGCCGCAGCAAGTTCACCCAATTCTTCTATGGTGAGTGCCATTCTATAGCCCATATCATGTCCGTTTTGACCTGCAAAATCATGCTTATGATGGAAGGCTGCAACACGCTTCATCATCGCTTCCCATTCATCAACGGGTTCGTGACCCATCCAGTCTTCAACCGTTCGACCATTCATGATACGTGCTCACCGTGGCAAGCCATCATGTTTGTGTTACTTCAACAAGGCGAGAATACACGCCCACACAGGTCCCAAGCGGTCATTAGCCTGAGCTGAGACTTCAATGTGGTTCAGGTCTTTTGCACCGTCACCTGGTTCGCGCCCTGCAGCCCAATTTGATGAAATGCAAACGGCAGCATAAGGCAAATCAAGCTCCTTAGCGAGTTTGGCCTCACGCGGCATGGTCATGCCCACCATTTCCCCACCAAGCCGTTCAATGGCATTGACCTCTGCTACGGTTTCGAATTGGGGTCCTTGTGCCAACCAATAGGTGTACATCATTGGCTCGTTTGAATCAAATCCTTGCTCAGAGCGCAATACATCAACAAGACGCTGATTGGTTTGGCTATCGAAGGGTTGAGTAACGGAAGTAAAGACGGACTCGTCGCTGTGGAAGGTGGTCGTAACACCAGTAAAATCGATGTATTGTTGAGCAAGTGCGACCTTGCCGGGTTGGAAGGTCGGAGAGATGGCTCCAACCGAACAAACCGATAGGATGAGGTCAACTTCAGCGTCCTGCATTGCCATGATATTGGCATGATGATTGATCATGTGAGGTGGGCAACCGTGTCCAGAACCGTTGTGGTGTCTCTGAAGAAAAATCAGTTCCTTTTCCACGCCGTCGACATCCAAGGTCATGCAGTTCAAAGGGACTGGTCCGAACGGTGTCTCAACAACCATGCTGTCGTGTTGCTTTACTGAGATGCCATGGCCGGCAAAGCCGTCTGTACCCATAGCGATGAGGCCAGTTCCTCCAATGACACCAAGTCGCATGGAGTCCTTGTGGCGAGAAGCCCTATCTCAAACCTACGGCTCAACGAGGGAATGAACCCACAAAGTGAGTTTCATTCACTCAAGCGAGCGATGAGGTCTGCTTTCTTTCCGGACACAGGTTTTCCTGCAGCCTTGAGAAGTTCCTTGAGTTCTGCAACAGTCATGCTGCTGTAATCAACAGCATCCGAAGATTCTTCCTCAATTTCAATCACTTCACCAGCGGTTGTAACTTCGACTTCGATCTCTTTACCGTCTTTCTCAACGGTAACTTCGAACACGGCTTGACCGTCTTCTGTTTCGATCTCGGCTTCGGTAATGGTTGCACCAGGAACGGCTTGCTCAACGGCAGCCTTGATGTTGTCAGGAATGTCTTCAACGGCAACGTCGATTTCATCATCTTCATCTTCAAGTTCATCAGCCATTGCTTCGGCAAGCGCCGCTGCTTTCTTGGCTTTCATTTCTGCTTCTTGACGTTGTTCCATAGCGTGGACTTCATCCAAGGTTGGACCGGATGAAGCGACAACACCTTCTTGCAACAATTGACTCTTGCGAATGGCTACAGAGCGGACAGGGTAGATTGGTTTGACACCCTTCTGGATTTCTTCTTCCAGGTTTCCGTTCATGAGTGCTTCTTGCACTTGAGCGAAGGTGTTCTTGGATGCGTAGGAGATGATGATCTCTCGTGCTCGCACACGCATGTCCTGCTTCAACGAGGTCTGGACTCGCTGTTGAGTAATGATGAGTGGCTTCATTCGAACAAGGTAACCATCAGTGGTCACGACGTCAACGACGTCGTCCACTTTACCACGGTAGCGACGAATCTGTCGACGGGTGTGGTCGGTTTGATGGTGGTGTCCGATGAAGGTGGTAAGTGCATCTTGACCAACGCACTCGGTCACACGGAAACGGAGGATGACATGCATCTTCGAGAAGTCACCGCTAAATTCTTGCTGGGTCATTTGGTAGACACGACCGATGATATGCTCATCGGATTCACCGATTGTTTCGCCGATTTGCTTGAAATCCCATGGATGGCGAGGTGCACGAATCGTGTACCATCGCTTTGTCTTCCACTTGTCACGTTGTTTACGCGCTGCTGCGCGTGCTTTTGCACTGATTTTCTTTGCCATATCGTTCAACTCGGTTCGTGTCTTGCGGGGGCTACCCCACTTGCAAGTTGCCCACCAACCCCCCCTATTTGAAAGCGCCTCATCTCACCAAATCGCACCCGTGAGTAAAAACAATCCTTCGGCAACCTCATCAAACATCACGAACAGCCTTTGCTTGTGGGGCTTCATCACATCACTTGGAGAGCGACTGCGAGCGCTCTTACGCAGCACGAAGTCGTGGTCGAGGCAATGTCCTGGCTCATTGGTGATGGTGATGCCGTTGAAATTGAGCGGAGTACCTCCTATCACGGCGCAGAGTTGTGGATGGTTACTGCTCACAGCAAGAAGAAAGGTTTGGCCATGAAATCCCTAGCCCTCCTCGGTGTAGAAAATCTGGAGGCTTTGCAGCAAACATTGGAACAACGTTTCGACGAAGATCATGTCCTTTACCTTCGCCTCAATCTCGACGACCTGATTTCTTCACAACTAACACTCGCCGAATCAAGTGGAACTGGGACGGTAAAGGGGCAAGCTAAAATCGAGGTCTATCCCGGTCAAGACGCCCTTGAGCAAGCTCAATTGACACTCCAAGCAGCCATTGAGGTCGCCCAAAAAAGAAATGATGAACATCAGTAAGGAGGTGCTAGTTTTGAGACGCTTTACAGTCGTTCCAATTCTCATATTACTTGTTCTTGCAAGCATACCGCTCAGCATTCAAAGCGAAGTAACTACAACACCTACTGAACCAAATTGCAACGCTGACCGTGTGAACTGGACGATGGGACTCGTGTATTGCGACCAGCGGGCTACCGATGGCTATACGTTGTTCTCCCCCCTACCCGGGAATACGACCTATCTCATTGACCATATCGGACGGTTCGTTCACGAATGGAGCTCTCCGGGTGAACATCGCCCCGGTCTGTCAGCCTATCTCCTGGAAGACGGCTCCCTCTTGAGGACGGCAAATATCGCCCAAACCTCTCAGGGTAATTTTTCAGGCGGTGGGACTGCGGGGAAAGTTGAGCGTATTTCGTGGAACGGGACACTTGAGTGGTCCTGGACCTATGATTCAACGGATTTCATTTCTCATCATGACATTGAACCGATGCCTAACGGCAATATTCTTATGATTGCATGGGAAGATAAAACGGAAGAAGAAGCCTCTCAGGCAGGACGAAATCCTGCTCTAGCAAGCGACTCACCCAACGGAGAAAACAATGTTTGGCCCGACCACATCATCGAGGTTGAGCCTGTTGGAACCAACGAAGCGAACATTGTTTGGCGCTGGCATGCATGGGACCATTTGGTGCAGGATTACGACGCAACAAAAGACAATTACGGTGTGGTTGAGGACCACCCTGAATTACTGAACATCAATTATGTGAGCAGCACGGGTAATCAGGCTGGACGGGCAGATTGGATGCACTGCAACGGCATTGATTACAATGCAATGCTTGACCAAATCGCTTTATCCTGCCGTGGAATGGACGAAATTTACATTATTGACCACAGTACAACCACACAGGAAGCCGCAGGACATACGGGCGGGAACGCTGGCAAAGGCGGTGACTTCCTTTACCGCTGGGGCAATCCACAAGTGTACAAACAAGGGCTATCAAGCAATCAACAACTGTTCGGGCAACATGACGTACAGTGGATTAAATCGGGTCATCCCAATGAAGGACAACTCATGATTTTCAATAATGGAAACGGCCGAAGTGAAGCCTATTCCTCCGTTGACATCATCAATCCAACCATGATAAACGGGACATACGAATTACAGGCTAACGGGACCTTTGGGCCAAATGAACCTGTTTGGACTTGGAATCTTGGCACGGACATGTATGCATCGGCCATTTCAGGGGCTCATGCACTGTCCAACGGACACATTCTTGTGACCTATGGAACTAATGGGACCTTCTATGAAGTAAACGGTGAGGGAGAGGTGGTCTGGACCTACATCAACCCCGTAGGCAATAACGGAGCATTCAATCAAACCGAAAGCATTCCAGAAGGAAACCGGGCGGGAACAACAGCCAATCAAGTGTTCAAGGCGACACATTACGGGCCAAGTTATGCTGGGTTTGATGGAAAGGACCTCACACCGGGTGAATATATCGAAGCATGGAATGACTTCTGCCCCAATCAAGAGGCTTGGTATTGGGATCAAAATGGTGATGGCTGCATCGATGACACCGACGGCGATGGCGTTCTCGACCCGAACGACCTGTGTTGGGAAGGAGATGATTCCTTGGACGAGGACAACGATGGAATTGCTGACCCTTGTGACAACTTTGTGGACAGCGATACTGATGGAGTCGCTGATGCTGAGGACCGATGCCCTGGGCATGACGATAACGTTGACGTCGACGATGATGGAATTGTAGATGGGTGTGATGAACTCATTGACAACGACGGTGATGGTTTTTCCAACGCAATGGATCAGTGTGACGGTCATGATGATGGAGAAGATAGCGACAATGATGGGACTCCAAATGGCTGTGATGAGACACCTCTCCCCGTGGAGGAAGAAGTGGTTGAGGAAGACAATCAGACCGTTGGCGAGGAAAACAACCTTTCTCTCCCGGACCAAAATGAACCGGTAGAGATTCAGGAATCAACCACGAAGGAGTCGGACCTCTGGTCGGCACTGATGATGAGTGGAGGACTTCTTGTTTTACTCGGTATATGCGGCTTCATTTACACCTCCCGCCGTCTTCGGTCACAACAATAGAACACCATCGTCAGCATGGTCTGTTCTACATGGACACCCATAATCAATAATCACAAGCAATGATGTCAATGGCCAAAACAACATCCACTTCGCAGATGGTACAGTGCATCAGAATGAATGGGATATAGGAAGGGTTACCGTTATTCAAAATGATAGAACATCTTGCCTGTATTATTATTCAATAAATCACAATAAGCCTGAGTTGTACATCCAACTATCTAGATGAGAACATTTGCCATGAAGCCTGCGCTTAACAACGATAGGATACGAACAGCAGTGTTTTCAAACACTTTCAAAAAGATCGATTTTACTGGATGAATGTGTTCTTTTTTTGTTATGATGATAGGATCTGACAAGTTTGGATGTTTAGTGTGTAGATGAGAAATAGCTCCATCTAGGTCAATCTCAGTGACCTTTGAATCTACTGTTAACGCATTTTTAGCCTGCAAATATTGATTCATGGCTTCTGCAGGTAAATTTAATTCAAGAGCAGCATGACCTAGATTAAGATGGTATACTGCCAAGTCGTTGCTCGCATTTTTCAGAGCAAGACTGGTAAAGTCACTCACCGATGATCCACTCATTATTTCCCACCAGTCGCACATATTATATATCCCTTTCAATAATCAGCAATTGGTGTTTATTCGTGTCAAGCTACCACCCCCAACCACCTGCACAACCACCTGCACAACCGCCCGCACAATCACAAACAGCTCATTTGAACCGAACTGCGAACGAAAAATTCCTCAACATCGGGTCGATTACGACATCCTCAATGACGGACCCAATCAACACCAGCAACCCGTTTAGCAACGATTTCCAATCATCTCGGTTGTATCAATCGATTTCCACTCCGAATGAAGAAAATTTCAGAAAATCTATCCTTCAGAGGGCTCGGTCTGTTAATTCAATCGCTACAAAGAATCACACCCAACAAACTTCAGGAGAATCTGGTGAGACCTTAATTTCACGGATGCTCATCAGTGGAGAAAGCATTGCTTCATCTACACCTCTGCGATGCCGTTCAGTCAAGGCTACCGACCCAAAAACGATGATTGAGATGACTGGTGGTAGAATTGGAGTTCGTGCAGTCGTCACATCTCGGCGTCTCTTGCTCGTTGATGCCAACAAGAATTCGAGTCATAAAATACGTCACGCTCCGTCACCGTCTACCTTTTTTTCGCCTCCAAGGCCAAAGGAATCTTTTTCAGTTGACACCGTGGTTTCCGACGATGTATGGTTCAAACCGATTCCCTTGAATTGCATCACAGGTATGGAGATTCTATCCTCTCATGGTTCAGAAGCTTCCGCCTTGGTGTCAAACAATCGTCATCCTGGCTGGTTTGTGCTGCTGCTGATTGGTCTTCTTGGATTTGTAACAGTCTTGGTTTCAGAAGGTGATGAGAATATGACAATATTGGGATCCTCGCTTGCAGTACTTGGGTGCGTAGGTTCAATTGTGGTCTACTCAATGCTCGCTCGAGCAAAAATCTATGCTCCTCGCACAGTTGTGTATAAACAAAGAAAAATCTCGCTTGGCATTTATGATACAATCTCAAATCGTCCGCTCTTGATTGAGCTTGAGCTTCAAGACAGTCAAAATCTGACAATGGCATATGATTGGTGTAGAATATTACAACAATATGCCCCTCAATTATCTTCGGAAACACAACCTTTGCTTCTCTTGTAAAAAGGCAGATTTGATCGTTAGCCGAGAACAAAATTTCACCAAACTCATCTACGAGCCTCAACGCAGGATGACCTCCACGGCATAGGCCTTTGTAGCAACAAGATTGGTGAATCAATAGGGTCTATTCGAATAATCTTCAAAATCAGTGTATCATTTCAAAGGGCATGCTGTAGATTATATTCGTACGTAGCCATTACGAAGGCAATGACGCATCACAGACTTCCCAGCGGGCCTTCCTGGTACCCGACGCTTTTGAAAATCATCAACCGAGAGTTACGATGGTGAGAACCAGCCTTGGTTTCGTGGATACGAAAGCGTGCGGAAAAGTTCACAAGAAATTAAGTAGGGCTTGACTCCAGCCAAGCATGAGGAAAAATCATGCCACACATCGTCGCCTCCCCATGCGTTGACCACAAATATCAGGAATGCGTTGCAGTCTGCCCCGTAGAAGCCTTCAGAGAAGCGGACCGATACCTCGTCATCGACCCGGATGAATGTATTGATTGCGGTGCTTGCGTTCCAGAATGTCCCGTTGATGCAATTTTCGCAGATACGGATCTACCGGAAAGCGAAGAAGCATGGATTGAGCGAAATGCAGAAGAGTCCATTGACGCTGAAATCGCAGAGGGTGACTCACCCGTTCTCGCTTCCGACTGAGAAACCGCTCAAGGCTGAGAACCAAGCATCATAAAGGACGCCTACGAGGGTTCGCTATGTCAAGCAAGGATATCGACTTCACACAATTCCGCAAAGGCAGTGACCTGCTCAAGCAAGGCTTTGCTCGTATGCAACAAGGCGGCGTCATCATGGACGTTGTCAACCCCGAACAGGCTGCTGTTGCCGAAGACTCTGGAGCAGTTGCCGTGATGGCGCTTGAACGAGTCCCTGCTGATATTCGCAAGGCTGGCGGAGTAGCACGAATGAGCCATCCAGACATGATTCAAGGAATCCTAGACTGTACCTCAATCCCAGTCATGGCCAAATCCAGAATCGGTCACGATGGCGAAGCACGTATTCTCGAAGCCATGGGCGTTGACATGGTTGACGAAAGCGAAGTCCTGACGCCAGCTGACCCGTATTTCCACATCAACAAGCACGAATACGAAATTCCGTTTGTGTGCGGGGCAACCGGCCTAGGTGAAGCGGCCCGTCGCATCTGGGAAGGAGCAGCAATGATTCGTACCAAAGGCGAAGCTGGAACCGGTAACGTCGTTGCCGCAGTCACACATGCACGTCTGATTGACCAAGAGATTAAACAAATTCAATCCCTTGACGATAACGGTTTGAACCTCGCTGCTGAACACATCATGGACCGCTACAAGGTCTTGTCATCACAATCTGTTATGCCTGGAGAACATTTCAACACACCCTTTGGACCCATTGACGATGAGATGCATGAAGGAATACGCTCCGTATTGAATGATGTTCACCGATTGGGACGACTTCCAGTGGTGACCTTTTCCGCAGGTGGCATTGCCACACCAGCCGATGCTTCGCTCATGATGCGTATGGGCATGGACGGTATCTTCGTTGGGTCTGGAATTTTCAAATCAAGCGACCCGAAAACAATGGCCGATGCAATTGTGATGGCTACCGCACACTATGATGAAGCAAGTAAGGTTGCAGAAGCCATGGGAATGATGGCCGGAGTTCCAATGAAGGGCGACGAATTAGAAACGCTGGAAATTCGATACGACCAGCGTGGTATGTGATCAGTCCAAAGGATCGTCAACGCCTTCTTCTCCAAGCGTCCACTTGAGTGTCTTTACTACCCCTTGCAAAGCCTTGTGGTTTCGGGCAGCTTCTTTCATGCCGTCCTTGTCACTTTCGTCCTTGCACATTTCGTACCATTCCTTCCACTGATTCATTTTTTCAGTAGCTTTGGAGAGCATAGCCTCAATCTCTTCCCAAGTGCGGTCGTAACTACGAACGGGTCCTTCGCTCATGACAATCGAATTTCCCGACAAACAGGTCCTATTTATTGCCTCGCCCTACATATTTCAATCAAATTGAGAAATACGCCGATTGGAATAAACCGAAGCGGGTTCTAATTGAACATCGTCACCAATGACACAATCTTCAACGGTCACACCATGAGGAACCGTGACATTTTGACCGAGAATCGAACGGTAAATGTTGGTATTTGCACCAATGCTACAACCTTGCATGATGAGGGAATCACGAACATCTGAATCATGACCGAGTTGGCACTTCGGGCCGACAACGCTCGTGGCCAACAATCCCTTCAGCGAAGCACTTTCGGCCAATAAATTACCATCCACACGGTGATATGAAGACGGATAGGTGAAAGGCAACCTGTCATAATCGCTGATGAGAGTTTCCTGGGCTCGTAGCAATTCGCTTGGTTGACCAACATCAAACCAAACACCATCGATGGCTTGAGCATACATCGGCCATCCTAATTCGAGAAGGTGGGGAAATAATTGTTTGCTGAAATCAAATTTTTCACCTTCTGGAATGTGTTCAAACACATCTGGTTCAAGAATGTACAAACCAGCATTAATCACATTGCTGAACGCTTCCTCACGAGTTGGTTTTTCCAAAAAACGACGAATGAATCCCTTGCGCAGGTCACCATCAACCTCGCCCTTTGGATCCGATGATAATCCCACGATACCGAATTCGGTTGGGTCTTCAACCTCCCAAAGTGCCATGGTCACTTTTGCCTTATTCTTCCGGTGCGCATCAAGCAGGGCTTTGATGTCAAAGGATGCTACTGCGTCACCAGAACCGACAACGCATGTCGAAGTAATGCTATCACGCAACAATCCGACGCTTCCAGCCGTCCCCATTGGCGTTGACTCTTGATTCACACTGGCTTTCAGCCCTGCAACAGCACTCTGTTGAGGCCACGTACTGACGTGTTCACCGAGTTGTTCACCACGGTAACCGGTGGTGACGATGATTTCATCAATACCTGCTTGAATCATCGCTTCCTTGACATAGTCAATCACAGGCCGTCCTAAGACTTCAACCATCGGCTTGGGTCTTGATTCAGTCAATGGCATCAATCGTGAACCTTGTCCACCTGCCATAATGATGCCAAGCACGGCATCACCTCAACGACGGCGTATGGGTCCAAGGCGACGCATGTTCTTTTTCTTTGAGGAAGGTGAGCCACGCTTCTTCTTGGAGGAGGGGTCATCCTTGCCCAGTCCACCGAACATGAGTTCACCGTCAGAGAGGAGAGATTTGACAAGTTTGTCAGCGACTTCATCGGATTCTGCACCCGTTTTCATTTCAGCCTTCACCGAATCATTGTGGTCAGTCATCCAGGATTTACGCTCTTCAATCGCAAGGTTGAGTTGTTCCCTTGCTTTGTTGACATCGACCATCATCTCAGTAATTTTCTCATGAACACCGTCTGCTTTTTGGTGATGTTCTACAGACTCTTGATGATGGCGGTCGCCTTCTGCCTTCAGGAAATCACGGTGGTCAAGACCTTCTTTGTACTCAGCCCATTTCTCGTCTGCTCGTTGAAGGGCTTCAACGAATAATTTGTGAGCATCATCGGATTCGGCTTTCAGTGTAGCAATCGCTTCGTCGAGGTTTGAGAGATCTACGTTAACCATCTCAAACTTCGTGACGTCAGGCTCAAGCTCTTCTGCTCGTCGCTTCATTCGCTTGATGCGCTCCATCGTTTCCTTTTCCTTCTTGGTGCTGGATGAAGTTGTTTGAAACTTATCCTCCAAGGAATTGATTTCAGTCATGAGTTGGGAATACTCTGCAGTAGCCGATTTTTTCTCACCACGTTCGCTTCGTCGCCCTCTGGCTTGAGAAAACAATTCCTTCAGTTGAGTGTTGATGGCATCCCGCTTGGCTTTGTGAGCGTTCCTCTCTGCGTGAATGGCATCGAGTTCGGATTTCACGAGGTCCAATTTGGTTCGGTGTTCGCGGTATTGTTCTTGAACAGCATCACGCTTTTGAGCGACTGCTTTACCTTGGTCACGAAGTGAATTACGAGTTTCACGCAACTTGCGAACTCTTGCTTCCATGGACTGGAGTTCATCCCGTAAATCAGAATCTGGGTTAGGCTCACCGTCTCCAGCCTTGCCGCGCATGATGTGTCCAACCCCTCTCACATTTCAAGCCTATGGATTGTCAAAGCAAGGTGATTTGTTCAAACTGCGGTATCAAAGATTTGTATAATCATGAAGATGACCGAGGAAACCAGACCGAACCCGCCAAACAAATACGCCACATAGGAGCCTGTTGTCCTGAGCCACTGACGGAATTCAGCACGTACCCGTACGTTGATTTGTCTTCCAAGAAGAAGTTCCCCATTTGTTTCTTCCAAACGGACTGAAACCGTTGCATCACCGTTGGTTGTTGGAATCAAAGTCTGCCATGAGACCGTACTATCCTTGAGCAATCCCGACATCTTTCCAAGTACGTCTTCGTTACCTTCCGCAGCAAGGGGAAGGGCTTCATCGGACCACCAATAGGTCTCACCGGGTTCAAGTCGGTATGTTAAGGCAAGGTCTTTGGGCTCAAAGTTGGGAGTTTGAACGCGGAATACCACGGTGCGTGTCTTGTTCGAAAGATTGTGAAAGAGCGTGAAGAGGTTGGCTTTGTCCGTCACTACGTTTTCCATGTCAACTTCAAAGATGAGATCTTTCATTGCAGGTTCTCGCCCGGATTCAAGGTCTTGCTTGAGACGGTCTACCATTCTGAAAAAGGCTGGGCAGCGCTGATTGATGAGACCAATAAGAACAAGCCAAGCCTCGAGGGTGAATACTTCGTGGTTGAACACGAATTCCATTCCATTTTTCTTGAGAATTTCACCCATTTCCGATTCCAATGTTTTTCGGTCTAAACCAGTAGCGTGGCGATACAGTGTCATGAGAAACTTCTCGTGCGCGAAGTGTCGATTGATACCGCGCTTGAAACCTTGTTCCAGTTCCTTGGTGTACTCATCGTATTGTGAACGAAGCAGGGGGTCCATATGTGTCTTGATGAGATCGTTGAAAACCATGTTGAGTGTTGAGGGGTGAACTGGAGGTGTGTAAGCCGCCAAGAGGCCGGTCTGCTCAACCATGTTGAACGGTGTTGAGCGAGTGGGCAGGTGTTGACCTACAGAGAGGACGAGGAAGGATGAGGATGCCAGGAGGAATAATTGTCCGAACTCGGTCGAAGTGCCATTCCAAAGAACTCCGATTAGCATCAGTGCAGAGCAGCAAGCCAAGAAGAGTGATTTGGTATGATGCGACATTGATGTCTCCAGCTGGTAGAGGAGACCATCATAGCCCTGCAGAGATTGTACAGAACGATGGTCGATATTTGATTGCTCAACCATGTGATGGAAGGTAGCCAGTGAGATGCTTACACGATACCGATGGAAACCAACCGCCAAAATGTAGCCGAGAAGAACAACGAAAGAGAGACTGGCGGTGAAGGTAGAGAACCCCATTCCGATATTGGGTTCAATGTTATCTTCCCAAAAGAGAGGAGATGTTTGGGAAAAGGCCCAGGACGAAAAATAAGTGATTGCCGCAAAGGCAGGAAGGAACATAATCAACCGCAGACCAGAACTTACAATTTGTCGGTCAATAGCATGGATAATTGATTCCGAGAGGCGGAATCCAAAACGTGAATCTTCTTTGGGTTCGAGTGGAAGAACTTCGCTCATGGCCGTTGATGGTTCTTCGCCCATGGTAATAGGAAGGGTAGCCCTCCTCTAAAGTGTTCACACCTATTCTTTACTAATCGTGACGAAAATTCGTTCCATCCATTCGTCCGAGAGGGTCATCAAAAGTTTGTCTTCTTGCCATATCTGGTGGCCTTTTTTGACGACAACTGAACCAATTCCAATACCATCACCTCGAAGAAGATCGATCGCAGCACCGGGGAGGAGAAGAGCGGCAAGTTTCCCCTCTTGCCCGTCAATCAACTGTCGAAATGAGAGAGATTGACTGTTGCTTGGAAGCCGAAGTGCGATGTCTTCGGTCGGCTCGGGAATCGGTCGCCCACTCGGATCAACTCCTTCCGGTCCAACCAAAGCAGACAAGGCCACTTCGAGGTCGTCATCAATAGCGTGCTCAAGACGACATGCAGTTTCGTGGGCATTCCCCTCGTAGGGAAGAATTTCGAGCAAGACTTCGGCCAGTCGATGACGTCGCTTCATTTTCCGACCGTGAACCAGTCCATCTGGCGTCAACATAGCCCCTTTGTATGGAACATAGTCAAGATAACCTCGTTGTGCAAGTCGTTGAACCATCTCTGTTGCCGATGCAGGACTTACACCAAGACGTGAAGCAAGTTGACCCGTGCGTACCCGAGCGTCTGAATCTGATTCATAGAATTCATACATCGTTTCAAGGTATTCATCCTCAAATTCCTGAAAATGACCGACCATTGGAACCACTGCTTCATTGGGAACCTAATCCCTCGTTTGCTTTGAATATTTTTGTACACGCTGGGCAGCGGACAGAACCAGTGTAGGAGGCAGGAATTCGTAGACTTTGCTGACAATCCGGGCACGAAACCTCAATTTTTCCGTCTGTTTTTGGTTCGGGTACGGGGGACGTTTCTGGTTCTTGTTTCTCTGGAATCGTATTCTGAGTATCTTGGGATTCACCTTCGACCTTGAATTTGTGAGAACAATCCGGACACCCTACACTTCCAGAATACGAGAGAGGGACTCGCAGGCGGCGTTCACATACCGGACAAGCAACTTCCTTCTTCTCTTCTTTTTCATGAGGTGCCGCAGGTGAAGAGGATGAACCCCGTTGAACGGTCTTAGAGGGCTTTTCTGCCGTAGCATCTGAGCGATAACGCAATCGCAATACGAGTGAGACCCCTGCCCCGGCAACGATTCCCCAAATCAAGGCACCTATCGGCAAATCCATGCCAGTTTCTTCGGTGACCTGTCCCGATGTAAAACTCGTTTGCGATGAAATAATCTGTCCATCGATTTGCCAAATCGCTTGAATGATGACGGTGCTACCCTTGGGCCAAACGACATCAACGGAGGAGGATACGGCATCATCGCCATTCCAAACTGGTGAGGTGATCGTTGCAAGGATGGACCCGTAACTGTCAACCAAACGGAGGTCTCCTTGTCCGTCGCCTACTGGACCGGATTGGGCAAAATTAACCGTAACCGCTACGCTGTCACCTTGGACGGGTCGAATTGGAGATGTGACCTGCCCGATTTCCAGCCGATACTGGGTATCGCTATCGGGAAGAGTGGAAGTTAGCGAAAGTGGACCAGGTCCAATGAGCCAATTCACCGGGGAAAGTTGGATGACCACCTTTTCAGCATCAATGTGCCCGAAGTTTACCGCTTCATATCGACTGCCCTGTTCGAGAGTCATGATTTGCTCACGAATGAAGATGGTTGAATCACTGGTCTCATAACCCATCTGGACCAGCACATCGCGAGACTTACCTGCATCAAGTGTGAAGCGAGCATTGAACGTCACACCATCAGTTGCGCTCCACTCGAGGTCATCAAGGTCAATGTGAACCGATTGTTGCATGGCAACGTTGAGGGGGACGGACCCGTTTGAAGGAGCATTCACCAAGCCATTATCGCTCTCAATCTTCCACTCCAACGGAACACTCCCCGTCGAGGTAAGGGTAAACGAGGCAGATATCTCTCCCGCAGAACCGTCTTCAAGGTCAATCCAATCACCTTCAGATTTCACATCTGAGTGCTGCAAAACCAATCGAACGCGCCCCGGTAAATCTCCGGTATTTCTCATCAGTAGATTGGCTTGTACATTGTCACCTTTATGCCAAGGTCCTCCTGAAAGTGACGGTGTGGTAGAGCCTGCAGATTCAAATGCTGCTGAAGGCATCTCAACGGCAAGTAGACTCGGAAGCATTGAGGCTGCATCCACCCTCGAGCCGCTGACATCACAACTCATGACGAGGGGTTTTGCAACCATGGCGAACGAAAAGTTTTGGGACGCCCCCGGTGAAACAGTCGCTGATTGATTTAAGTGAAAAGTGCCGTCTTGTTGGCATTGAACAGAACCAGAAAAACCAACCGTTCCATTGTTCCAAAGTTGATAGTTCAATTGCAGTTCGTCACCTGCGTTGACTTCATCGGCATTTGATGTAATCTCGCCACTCATCACTGGAAGAGGAGGGGGCTGAACCTGATAGGACCCGTTGCGTTGATGTCCTTCCCGGGCATCTCCCAAAGCACCCGACAAATAGAGTGTCCAAGACAACGTTCCTTCTTGCAACTGGTCGGCTGGCTCAAAGACTGCTATGGTTGAAGACATCGGGTTGACAGACAGATTCTCGAGATGAATTTGCTCTGAAACTCCAGCATTTGAAAATGTACCGTGAACATCACCCATCCATGCAACATCACCTTCGTTGATGATCGGGGCTTGGATACGAACATAGTCACCATCATGCAGCGTCAAGTTACCAGTGGAACTTCCCAATCCGTCAAGACCCTCTGCGGTAATAGATGCTGTTCCTGCGATGGTTATTGAGAGGGGGCGCAAGCGTTGAATAACACGCGAGATACTTGCTGTATGGGTTGGAGATTCTGCACCATAATCACCCTCCAGCAAGACTGAAATGTTACTATACCCATAACTCAAATTTTCTATTGTTAATGACACATTGCGTTGCTCAGATGCAGAGAATTCATCGAGGGGAACCGTCGTATTGCTCAATTCTATTCCCTCCATTGAGGAGACGATGACCAATAAGGACACATTAGCTTGCCCTGCATCCATTTCATGGAGTTCAGCTGTAAAACTGAGATTTTCATCGACCACTTGTTGGTAATCCACAAGTCCAAAGGAGGCTTCATCAATCAAAACCGAACCACCGCTTGCCTGAACAATGTTGGTCAGTGGGAGCAAGAACATGAACGCGAGGAAGAGTGCAATTTGGGGCTTGTGCACGGATGAACTCTGCCCCATAAGACTGGGTAGAAGTTTGGGGTTCTTCACCTTCACGCAGAAAGAATGCCGAAGGGGTTGTTTCTTTTACGTTGAGGTAATACCCGTAAACGATGCAGGACAAGTCCTTGTTGGAGGTTTCACCCCACGACTTACTGGCCATCATCCTCGCCAAACGGAAAAAGGACGCTTCTCACCTCCCAAAAGAGGAAAAAAAGCGAGATGAAGAGTTGACTCGGGCTTATGGTTTGTACAACGAATCAAAAGACGCTCTCACCGAACTGCTCACATCAATGCCCGAAAGTGAAATAGATTCTCTCAAACGAACTCAAGCAGAGAATGTCGTTGAAGAAAACGAGACACACCGAAAGCGAGTCATGTCCCGACTTTGGCGTGTGAGGAGCCATCTCAAGGAAACCCTCGCAGCCATTGAATATTGGTCAGCAATGGATGATGAAACTCTAACATCACTACTCAGCGATGCGAATCGAGTGAATAAAGGAGGGCTCAGCACCTTCGCGATGAATAAGTCAGCGCCAAGTGAGCATGGGGGTGACGGTCATGACTGAGGGAGATTTGTTTGCAGATCTTCGCTTGTCGGAACGTTCGGAGATCCAATCCAATCTTCTGCACCACGAAGGGACGCTGAAGGAGATCGATGGACAATTAACCCAGAATCGAAACCTTACTTCATTCCGATCGTCGTGCATCAAATTCTGCGTGGGTAAGAGCGAGCATGTACCTCAAAAAAATCCTGAACTCCAGGAAGATTTAGCTGAAGCAACACTCGCCAAACGAATTGAGTTCAATCAATTTATTCAACAACGTGATACGCTGATGGCGAAAATAGTCCTACCAAAATATCGAATTATGCAACGAATGGATGCCGTTTACCAGAAACTTGCGCAATCTCCCGAAACGACGCGACTTACACTGCAACAAGAGATCACACTCTTTTCTGAATTTTTTGAACTCCAAGCCATGCATTCACAACTTGAGCCCTTAGAGACTGTTGAGCATGAATTAACCTCTCTTCACCGTCAAATTGCTGAAGAAGTTAAGGCCATCAACAAGGCTGACAGAGATACTGCTAAAGTCATTTCAGCCTTGCTTGACCGACGCAAAGAAACTACCAGGGAAATCGGACGGTTGAAGGCTTACTTACGCTCAAAGAAACCAACATCAAAGCCTGTTGATGCGGGCAAGGCTCGTAAAACCATCAGCCAGGGTGGCTCAATATCTTTGGAAGATTTAGGAGCATTGCTTGACCACGGCGGCTTATCGAACATCGAACCCACAAAAGATACGCCTGCAAAGAAAAAGAAGAAATCCGCAACAAGATCAAGCAAATCAACGCGTGGTTCACGGAATGCATGAGTCCAGGTGCGAGAACATGGCTAACCTGCAATGGATCAAGGGCACAGAACCGTTGGGACTGACACCACAACACTGTCAAGAAGTATTGGCCCTCTTTCTCGAAGAGACTGGAGAGGTGTATAGCCCAGCATCTGTCCGCCACTTACCCATACCTTGCTGGGGTGGCAACCTTGTCCTCGTCAATCTTGAAGAGGATGAACCAAGGGCAATACAGGGCGTTCTTTGGGCAACGCCCTTCAAAGATGATATTGTCAGAATTGCTGCATTTGTGATTGCCTCGGAGCACCAAAACAGTGGGCTAGGTGGACAAGCATGGCACTTTTTCTCGAAGGCTGCTGTGGAAGGAGGCTATCGACACGTCCAACTTGAAGTCAAAGCAGACAACACGGCCGCTCAACGTTTCTATCAACGACGCAATCTCGAAATCAAAACCCCACTTGAGGGATATTATCAGTCTGGACTCGGATATATGATGCGAGGGCCGCTGACGATTGAGTGAGAGCGAACGCTTATTCACCTCCGACCTCACCTCGGAATGTGATTGAACGCCTCATGAGACCTTTGGTATCACTCGATGACGTCATCAGCCTAACCGTGTTTGAGCACGATGGTTTTGTCATCTATCAAAGCGAAAACAATTCAAACCACACAGCTCACCAACTTGGTCGTTGGATTGAATTACTCTCTACCGTAGCAGACACAAAAAACCTGACACTTGTTCTTGAAAACGGACACATCATACTCAGGAAAGAAAAGAAATTCAATGTTGTACTCGACCTTACTCGGCAAGCGAATCTTGGCCGGGCTCGCCAGACTCTGGAAGACTGCATCAATGAGCTTCTCTAAGATGACTCGCTCCAAGATTGATTGCTTTGGGTCATCAAGGGTTAAATGGGGGTGGTCGGTCGCCCACATGCAATACGGTGGGAATCGTATGCGAACAGGTGCGATGAAGAATGGCAGAACTCAAAGATCTTCTTGATGAACGACGAAAAATGGTTGATAAAAAAGCCACACAACACCGTGAAATTCGAGACGATTGGAATGAGAAAACCAAACAATTTACCACCACCAGAAACGAACTCAACAACGAAGTGCGCGAACTCATTGTTCAAGTTAGGGAGCAACGTGACCTCCGTGACCAAATGAACGAGATGGTTCGTGAGAAGAAGAAGGAGCGAGACGGTGCCAACCAAGCCGTTCGTGATGCAAAGGATTCGATGCGGGAAAAACTTCCTGAGCAACCTCAACAATTTGACCGTCGTGGACGCCCAATCCGCCCTGATACCGTTCAATCACTGGGTCGTACCATGGAACGGTTGGAGCGAGAGTTCGGAATGGGTAAGCACCAAGGAAAAAATGAGGTCAAGTACTTCAAGAAAATGAAGGAATTGAGTGCCAAGCGAAAGCGCCTGCAAGAACAAGAAAGTATCTCAGGTGCCGCTGAAGGGAATAAAGAACTGAAGGCCGCTGTTGAACTTCAAGAGACCTCACACAACGCTGTGAAAGAAGCTGCAGAAGCCGCTCAAAGTGCTCACGACCTCATGATTGAATGGAACTCAGAAGTCGACCGCCAACGTGAGAAGGCTGAGGCCGCCCACCGTAAGTTGCGCACCTCCAAGAAAGAGGCCGACAAAGAGCACAGCCTCTACATCGTCTCATTGCGTTGCCTCCACTCAATACAGGACATCTTGCGAGCCATGCGTGGTGCCAGTGCCGGCCAAGGACAACGCCCAACCGCCAGCAATGAAACTCAAGATTTGATGGCAAAGTTACTCTCTGGCGAAACACTCTCCACCGAGGAATTGATGCAACTCCAGAGGTTTGATTGATTTCTTTGTGGCGAACACATCAAAGACCCTCACAAATACCCGATAAACCTGGAAGGTGTGTTGAGTGATTGCAAAGGATGAGATTGCAGCCATCGTTGAAGAGTACGATCGACTGAAGTTGCGCATTGGCATGACGGCTTCTCACTCTGCTCTCGACATTTGTGACGGAGCTATCGAGGAAGGATTCCCGACCGTTGCTTACTGCAAAGAAGGGCGGCACAAAACCTATGCAAATTACTTCAAAGCACACCGAAGTTCTTCTGGAAGAGTGTACCGAGGCATGGTCGACAAAGCAATTGTCCTCGATTCATTCAACGATGTCATCAATACTGACATGCAAGTGGAAATGAGAAAGCGAAACGTGATTTATATTCCGAACCGCTCGTTCACATCCTATTCAAGCATCTCCGATATTGAAGAAAAGTTCCGTGTGCCGATGTTCGGTTCACGAAACATGCTTCGAATGGAAGAGCGAACTGAAGAGCAGGATTATTATTGGATTCTTGAGAAAGCAGGATTGCCCTACCCTGAAAAAATAGACAGCCCTGAAGACATTGATTGTCTTGTCATCGTCAAGCTTCATCATGCCCAGAAGAAACTTGAACGTGGATTTTTCACATGTGCATCCTATCAAGAGTATCAAGACAAATCAGCAGCACTCCTTGCTGAGGGTGTCATTGACCAGGCGTCGCTTGATGGAGCCAGAATTGAACGCTACGTCATCGGACCTGTGTTCAATTTGAATTTCTTTTACAGTCCGCTGGCAGAAGAAGGCGAAAAACTCGAACTTCTCGGCGTAGATTGGCGCTTTGAATCCTCTCTTGACGGTCATGT
>QQSD01000049.1 GCA_003602485.1 Candidatus Poseidoniales archaeon
GCTTCATCTTCTTCGCCTCAGTGCTCTCAAAACTGCGCTAACGCCTCTTCGGAGCATTCTGCCGACCTGCCTTCTCCATATAAGCACCGCGACGGAGATACTCCACCCGTCGAAGTGGCTTTTTCATCAATCAGCATGGATATCGCCAACGTCCAACCACATCACCTTGCACTTGGCTTTGAGCAAGGCGGCCACCGAAGGCTGGGTTCGTCCGCTGTCGCCGTGAACGGTTTCCTTGACGTAGGTACCCGACTCGCAACGAAGTGTGAATTCGATTTCACGCTCGCCGTGTTCATTGACCTCAATCATTGCAGAATGGGCTTCGTAGACGGTTCGCTTTCGGATCAAATCAGCCCGTCGGTGAGAGACTCGCTCTGGAGTCCGTTGCGCTAATTTCATGCCGTTGAAGCTATCAAGAATCTTCAAAATTTCTTCATCGTCCTTGAAATCAAAGGTGGCCGGTGCAGGTGGGAGAGCGGCGAGAATCCGCTCAATAAGTTCCGCTTTCGTGCCCGTTTTCTTGAGCTCGTGCTTCTCGGCTAAGGTCACCAATTCGGCTTTCTTCATACCGGTTAATTCAGCTTCACTCGGCCCGGACGGCGGCACCTCAATGACTGCCTCCAACGGTTTGGTGCGGTCTGCTTCTTTGTCACCTCGGCGCTGGCGACGACGCTTTTTCGTACTCCGCTTTTGGACATCATCTTTGGTCAAATCCACGGGTGCAGTTAACACCGCGTACTCCGCTTCGTTCATCGGCTCGAGGGTAAAGCGAATGGTGTAGGATTTTTCTGCAGGCGTATCCTTGATGCGAACGACTTCGCTACGTGTAGACTGGCGCATGGCTGAAACTTCAATCGCACCCTCTGCGGCCTCGTTGATGATTTCAGCAAGTTTGGCAGCGTTGAAATTTCGCTTCTTCGGCTCTTTGACTTCCAATACGAAAGGGCGCCCGCGCCCGAGACATCGAACATCAATGTCTTCACGACCCATGCCGTGAAAGGAGTGCTCTTTGCCTTCAAAAATTTCCAACATAGGGTTGCCGACGAGGTCTTGAACGCTTCGCTTGTACTGCAGGCCAGTCTGGTCGCAGCGTTCGCATCCGCGTCCTTTACAGGCTCGACAGGGCCAACGCGTCTGAGGAATCCCTCGCTCAAGTTTTCGGTAGCGGCCGTAAACATATACGGCACGAATATCCAGGTCAACAGTGAGTGTCAACACGTCGATAAGTGCCAAGACATCTGGCTTGTCGCTCACCATGTTGATGCCGTCAAGACGGTCGCTCAATCGACGAGCAATGTGATTTACCAGCGAGGGTTTGAGTGCATCCGAACCACCTGCTGCAAAGCGCTTTCGCAATACTTCTTCCTGCTCAATTTGGTCTTTTGGAAAGCGTGCACCCAATTGCAAACGGCTGAGTTCGTAGGGTTCAAGTGAATCAAAGATAATGTCTGCGAGAAGGTCAATTTCTTCGAAGAGGTTCTCACAGAAGGGGCAGAGAGGAGTTTCTTCACGTGCATTCGCCAGGTGCGGGTCACGGTCGACTACGGAAGCCCGAACTTCGATACCGGATTCAATAATGGTCTGACCGTATCGCATTTTCCCACCGATGCGGCCCAAGCATGAATCGCAGGTGCCCATGCGTATCAGGTGCTTGTGTCCAGCGGGCGAGGGTGCTCGTGGAATCTCTTCCATGTGAGTGCCAAGTTGGCCGAGTTGAGGGACTGCATGTTCTTCAGACGTTTCTTCCTCTTCCTCTTCCTCGACGTCATCCCAAAGAGAATAATCGGTCTCGCCAAAACTGGCAGTGGCGTATTTCATCCAGTCTTCTTCTTCATCGTCGGGTTGCTCCGCCTCGTTTTCAGTCATGAGATCACCACGTTCCCGGGGCCAACCCCTAGGACAGCATTTGGGGGGCAGCCTCAACCCTTCATGAAGTCACCGATGCTCAACAACCCCGCATCGTCATTGCTTGGGCGAACTGAGTTTGAGGTCAAACAGGCGTGACGCACGTTTGCTTTCACCAGCGCAGGGTGAATCATTATAGCGAAGAGGACGGATGTTGAGGTATGGCAGGAACAGGGATGGTTGCTCTTCTCGTCATGTCGATTATCACCATCTTCGGTGGAGATGTTCCAGACCCGAGTGTGTTTCTTTCGGTCATCAATCGTGTACTTGAATTGACCATTGCCTTCATTATTTTTGGTGTTCTTATCGTTCTACAGCTCTTGGGTTTGATTCCAAACCCTTGGCCGTGGATGATGTGAGTTCCCATCGCAGCATAAAGCGGTGCATCCATTTCGTGTTGCGACGCAAGGCTCATTTTTCCAATCAATCCTAACGTCCCCGGACTCTTTCGTAGCCTCAAACCTTATCCCAACCAAAACACTGGAGTGGGTATGGTTCTTATTCAATGTCCTCATTGTGACGACGAGATTGAATTAGAAGACGGGTCCTTTGGGCTCTTTGATTGCCCACACTGCGAGAATGAATTCGAATGGGAGAGCCCCAACGGTGATGAAGTTGGTAACTTTGAACCCACTGGTACGGAATCGATGAACTTTCATTTCAAGAAAGCGGGGGTCATCTTAGCACTGACAGTAATTTCGATGGCAGTCATCACCTTTTTCCTCTTCCTTTTCAATGGAGAATCCATTGGCGATAGTTTTGGATGGACGTTCTTTGTTGCGGTGATTACAGCAGCCTTTTGGATTCCAGTATCGTTCATTCCATCCATTATTTACCTCATTTGGCACTATGTGAAAGGCCTACAGGACGACTGAAAACGAGGAACGATGCACCCTTTCTGTTAGCTGCGTTTTGAACGGATCACCCACTGGGCAATGTTTTTCCTCCTCAGGAGACTGTGCGCATCATGCGAAACAAGCCGGTTGTGATGTTGCTCGTCATCGGTATGCTCCTCACCGTCTCTCTCGCTCCCATTACCGTGGCTCAAGAGGCTGAAAAGGCAACGTCAGAATCGATGACTCGGATCATGATGCTCCCGCCAGATGCGGAGGTCACTGGCATGCACATCAACGCACAGGGGCAGTTCTTCGTGAATGCAATGCACCCTGACGAACAGTACTACCAAGCAACCGTTGGTGTCATCAACGGCGTTGATTGGAATTCCGCCCCTGCTACCGTTCCAGAATTGCCTTCGTCCAGCAGTGAGTCAGACATCTGGCACGGCATTCGAACCTCATACGGCGACTATCAAGTGCTCCTCCAAAGCGGCGATGTGCTTACTGAAGGAGGTCTCGCAGGAGGAATCTACGCTGCTGATGATGGCGAACAGCTCTTTGTCAGTCAGAAACCAGACTACAATGCCTTCGTTCCATTGAACGCAGATGGTAGCCAAGGTTACCTCTACACCGCTTGGGAAAATCGACCAGCGGGCATCAGTCAAGCGGAATTGAATTGGAATACCACCTCCTCACAGTGGGACGTTACGAGCAGTAAGATGCTCGACTTGAGCAGCGTCAACGGAGGTTGGGTTCTGTGCTTTGGCAGCGTCAGCCCCTGGGGTACGCCTCTTTTCTCAGAAGAACTCTATTTTGACAATACGGAGAAGTGGAACGACCCCTCCTTCAACTACCATGCCGACCAAGAGATGTTGGCGAATTATCTTGGCAGTTATCCCAATCCATACGATTACGGATACATCGTTGAACTTGAGAATGCAGCCACTCAGGAACCCGAATTGAACAAACATTTCACCATGGGCCGCTTTTCTCATGAAAACGCACAGGTCATGCCCGATGAGAGGACGGTGTACCTGACTGACGACGGCTACGAAACGGTGCTGTTCAAGTTCGTTGCAGATGTTGCAGGTGACCTCAGTTCAGGGACGCTCTATGCTGCTCAACTGGATCAAGACAACAGCAGAGATTCAGCCATAACTGGATTTGACGTAACGTGGTTGGAATTGGGGTCGTCCTCAAATGCCGAGATTCAAACTTGGATCGATGAATATGACGGAATCACCACGGAGGACTTCGTAGCCGGCCAGAATTCTTACATTTCCGATGAAGACATCACGAATTGGGCAGAAGGGCGTCTGAACGAGGACTTGAACGGAGACGGTACCATTGGTTCTGCAGCGGACAATCGAGTCGCTTTCCTTGAATCCCGCAAGGCTGCAGCCGCCCTCGGAGCCAGTGATGAATGGAATAAAATGGAAGGAGTGGCCTTCAATGAGAATGCTCCTGAACACCTCTATCTGGCCATGTCCGATGTCGGCTATGAAATGAGTGACGGAAAGGATGACATTGACGTTACACAGAACCGTTGCGGCATCGTCTATCAAATGCCGGTGCTCGATGGCTGGGATGTGAAACGGATTGAACCCGCCATCATCGGAGGGCCGTACACCTCTTCAGCCCAATACGAATGCGATATTGACAATCTTGCCGGGCCGGATAATCTTCTCGTTTTAGACGACGGGCGCGTGCTGGTTGGAGAAGATACTGGTAAGCATGAGAGCAACATGGTATGGCTTTGGCAACCTTCCGGTACAGTTGATGACGGCCCTGTTACAGGTGCGGTCAATGAACGCATCACCGTCAATGAAGTGACCTTGGTGAATGCTCCTTCAGACCAGGGACTCGCGTGGAATTATTCCTACCAGGCTGAAGTCAGCGGTTTGGATTCCGATATGAGTTATACGGCGATTTTGCTCATCAAGCAGGGTGATGATGACGGATGGAAGGGCTTCTCGCTCTGGAATACCATTTCGGGCGAAGCCGACCAGTACAACCACACATTTTCACAACAACCCGGATGCTATTTCATCAACGCGTCGCTCTATGAAAGCAATGATTTCAACGCTGACGCAGTCAACGCGACGGTCTTAGAAGCGACGGACTTCGAGTTTACTGTTGGAAGCGGCACGTGCGCAGACGGCGTGTACACTGCAGCCACCGAAGAACCCAGCACCGACGAGCCTCAAGACGACGGGAGTGATGAAAACGAAGTCAGCGAAGGTCTCCCTGGCTTCACCCTCATTTCCAGTCTTATCGCAGCCTACGGAGCGATTCTCGTCGCTCGCCGTCATTCGTGAAGCAGAAGTTTTGGCTTCGCGTGAAATCAACCCAGTTGGTCGCTTCATCGGGCTGAAGGTTCTCAAGCCTCTTCTTCAGCCGAAGTCGGCTCAGGTGTAGCAATGAGGCCGAGGGCTGCCGTTGTTAGAATGAGGCTTGCGAAGAGCGACAGGCCGATCATAGCGGCTGAGAAGATTCCAAAGTTAGCGAAGAGCCCCATTGGAGAAAGTGCAATCACTGCGAAACCAGCGATGTCTGAACTTGCTGAACCCAGCAGGGCAAGTCCACATGCACCGCCAACCGCTGCGAGGGCATCGTTGTGCGATTTTCCGTTTTCTCTATCTTCGCGATACCGCTCGGTCACGTGAATACAATAGTCGATACCGACACCCAGCGAAATGGTTGCAATGGTGACTGTAACGATATTGAGCGAGGAACCTGCAACGTACATCAGCCCGTAGAGCCACACCACAACCAGCAGAATTGGCACGAAAGTCACGAAGGCTTGTTTGGGTGAGCGGAAACCGATGGAGAGGCAACCAAAGACAAAGATTGACCCGAGGATGAGCGAAGACTGCATTTCGTCCTGCATCGCTGTGGAGGCTGTAAATCGGGTGATGGGTCGACCGGTGAGCATGACCCAGTTGAGAGGTTGATCCTCTTCTATTTCTCCGGGAGCATCATAAGTTCCGCTTGAGAGATTGGTGAATACTTCAAGGTCCCGCCAAACTTCTGCTACGCCTCCCACCATGCCAGGGAAATCTTCTGGAGCAGTCATTCCAAAGCGAATCTGCATCATATCATAGGCAGCAGGTTCACCGTTGATGTCAAGCCACGGTTGGTCCGGGTCAAGGTCGGTCACGGGCATGATGTAGAGTTGGACGATGCTTGCAGGAATATCGGGAATCGGTCCGACACCTGGTACCCCGTTGAGTGACAGGAAGCCGTAGAAAAAGGCAAGACAATCACGGTCAGTGGTGTCAACCAAGGGCCCGTTACCAGCTAAGGAGCAATTCATGCCGTGCCCTTCAACATCCGGTTGCCATCCAGCGGCTTCAAATGGCGTGCTGTCGAGTACGAGGCTACCTTGGGCGGCAAAGACCATCTCGTCGAGTGCAAGGATGTCAATGGTGCCGTCAGGCTGCCGGGTGATTTTATCGGGCACGCCTTCGGGAAGTGCATCCATATCTTGACGGAAGATGTCAATGGCGGCAAAGACCTCCGGGTCGAGGACATCACCGAGAATCAAGAGGTTGGCAGGCTCACCTTCATCGGCAAAGCGATGACTGATTTCATCCACACCGATGGCAAAGTCGGACCGCTCATCGAGGAAATCTTCTACTGCAAAGTCACCTTCAAGTTGCGCCATTCCATAAGCAGCTGGCACGGTAAGCAGCAAGGCAAGAACAGCGATGATGGAGGCTGTTTTCCGCTGACCTGAAGCGAGGGTGACCGAGCGTAGCCAGTCAGGGTTAACGATGGATTTGACTTCGTCTGACACCGTTTTCTTGGCTCGTTTATCGAGCCAATCATCGACGCTCACTCGGATCAGAGGTGCCCACAATCCAGTCAGCAAGAAGGCTGCGAGGATACCCAATGCTGCTTCAATTCCAAAAGAACGCAGGGCAGCGATATCACTGAAGAGGTTCGCAGCAAATGCGGACATGGTCGTAAGAGATGTCAGCGTGATGGCACGGCCGACACGCGAGAGCGTGATGGAACCAGCGTCATGGGAACTCTTTCCGTTGGCTCGCTCCTCTTTGTAGCGATGCAGCGCGTGCAAGGCATCGTCAATACCGAGGGCAAGAACGAGAATCGGTAAGAGGTTTGAAAATTGCGACCGTGCGATAAGGCTCAGACCAAACCAGCCTGTGAAGTTGGCAAAATGACCGATGAGCCCTTGCATCCACAACAAAGCAGCGCCCAAGGCAACCATGACAATCGCCACATCAGACCAGCGTCGCAGACTGACGTAAAGGAGGCCGACGATGACGAAACCCATCATGACGATAAGTCCAGCACTGGATTGCAATTCTCTGTTAACTTCGACATTGACTCCTTGGCCCAAGAGCAAGGTGATGGTGGTTCGGTCGTGAGTGCGAAGGTGGCCTTCAAGGTCCATGTAGGTCCATTCGGTGGCGCAGCCAGCCCCTGCATCTTGCTTTTCCAAGCATTCGTCTTCGGTGTACTGGGGAGGATGAAGAACAAGCTCACCGTCAGAAAGACGGTAGCCTCCGACTCGGAATCCTTCATCGGTGAATTGGACTTGCTTCTCTTGGTGTGCATCCTTCCAGATGACTTCCCAGCCCATTTCCTGCAGTTTGGTGCTGTCAAGTTGAACCAGGAGCCACGTTGAGGAGCCCGTCCATCGGCCGTTGCCCCAAAGCGCATTTTCCCACGTGCCATCGGGCAGCAATGAACCGTAAATAGGACCTTCTTGGAAAGCAGTATAGTCGGCTTTGAAACCACGGTCAAGCGAGAGCCAACGGAGGAAGTTATTGTTTGACGCCTCAGCCATCCGAGCGGCAGCCATGTCGATATGAGCTTGGGTGATGTTGACATCATCAAACTCAAGACAGTCAAGCGGGAAGCAATCAGTCCAGTTCGTTGGAGCATCGGTCACCACGCCAAGAGGCGTCAGGCCCGGTTGAGTGAGAATGGAGGTGTTGTTCATGAATCCGCGAAAGTGGTCTGATAGCGAGATAGCGCCCGATGATTGGTGTCCAGTCACGTCGTTGACCAGCGGCTTGAGTGCGGGAGCAAGAGGGTGCTCTGCAACGAGGTTGAGTTTCGAATCAATTTCCCTCAGCACGGTCAAATTCAGGATTCCTCCAGTTGGTGCATCAATTCCGCTCCAAGGTTCGCCCGCTTCAAGCATCTCAGTAGCGGCCGGCAGTGCACTGTAATCCGGTGCTCCATCAGCCATTCGGGGGACGGGTTGCCAGTCCTCAACGGCCGGTACCATGCTGGGGTCGCGGGTTGAAACGAGGAAACCAAGAATGATTTCGGAATTGGGGAATTCTTCGTTGATCATCGTCTGTGCAGTAAGTTCGGGAGATTCCATTTCATAGGATTCCATGTCGATAGGCTGGAGTGCCGTCATCGCCCCGGGAATCATCAACAAGGTAAGCAAAACAACGGCGATGTGTGCCCCTTTTTTCCTCGTTAAGAGCCATGCCGCAATACGGTCGTAGCGGCGGTTCATGGGCTGAGGGTCTGAATCGTGCCTTTTGAAGTGATGTTTTGCCGACCTTTCCTTTCATTGTCTTAGACAGGTTTGCTGCAGGTTCAAACAATAACTTTGATTTTTTATAAACAAGACGAGCCTTTGTAGATTGCGACAACAACTCGTTCGTACGAATGAGGAGATGGCAAACATGATTAATCAAACAAAGAAACTTCGCTCTTCACAAGCGATGAAATCCACCATCGTCGGTTGGTGAAAAATATAGATGACCATTTCTATTTTAATATGTCTGGAGATGTGCATGAGTCCCAACAAACCTATTATGAATGGGTGAACAACCACATGCCAATAAGGAAGGGCGAGGCATGGTCACCGTAAACGACATCATCGATGAGGCAAATGCCTTGGATTCGTGGGCTCAGTACCTCCTCGGTACAGTGCTTACACTGTTGTCGTTGTTCATTGTTCGCTACCTGATGAAGAAGATTCTTCTTGACTTTGTCAAGGCTACGAAATTCAAATGGGACGACGAACTTTATCGTCCCGTGACACAACGTCTTTACTCGTTCATTTTTCTTATCGGCATTCAACTAACGATGCTGTGGGTGACGGGTCCGGAAGATGCACTGAACGAGGCGTTGGATCCCGTTTTTCAAGCCATCTACATCCTTTTGACGACGTCGTTGGCGAGTGTAGCCATCAAAATCCTCATCCCAGTTGTCATGGACAAATTCTCCAACCCGTCAAGCGTTACCGTATCTGGTAGCAATTCGCTCGTCATCTTCTTGCTCCGAGCCTCGTTTTGGTTTGGGGGTTTGTACCTCGCACTCGATGTGTTGGGCTTCGAACTGGTCGGACTCCTTGCCTCCCTCGCCGTCTTCTCTCTAATCATCGGTCTGGCCATGCAACAAACACTGGGCAACATCGTCAATTCCTTCATGCTCGCGCTCGACCAGCCCTTTGAAGTCGGAGACCGCATTGAGGTTGACGGGCATCTTGGGTCGGTTGTCTCTGTTGGTATTCTGTCCACCAAAGTACTGACCATCGGGGAAAACCTCGTCGTCATTCCCAACAACAATCTCGTGAATTCAACGGTGATTAATCACGCACGAGGCGGTGGTGACGGCCAAGGGCGACGTATCTCTCTCGTACTCGATGTTGGTGTGGAATATGACGAAGACATTTCTCACGTCAAATACACCGTGCTGAAGCTGATGCGTGAATGCCCTTACATTATTGAATCACCCGAACCACGAGTCCTGCTCAATGAACTCGGAGACTTTGCAAAAATCTTCCGAATGTATGGATGGGTTGAGGATTACTCCGATGAGTTCGTGGCCAAGGATTGGCTCTACAAGAACATCGCAGAAAGCTTTGCAAAGGAAGGCATTGGAATACCTTTCCCAACCGCAGTGGAAATCGCATCAGACCATCGAGAATCCTACAACAAGCAACGCAAGGCTACCAACGTGCGTCGTGCTCGTTTGCAGATGATCAAGGAAGACAA
>QQSD01000005.1:0-2328 GCA_003602485.1 Candidatus Poseidoniales archaeon
TCTGAACCATCAAATGCAAGTTCGTAGATATGACCGTCTTTGACTTCACCATCCATCGTCCATGCTCCGTCCTTTTCACTGAAACTGGGGAGTGGCTGCACCACATCGCCCATGTGTTGGGATGCTCTTGAACGCAATTCATCACTGATTTCATCGAGAACTCGATAGCACTCATCAACGATGTTGTCCATGGCGAGTGGTTCTTTTCCACCAGTCCTCCTTGCAGCAAAAGCTGTTCCTTGGGCAATATCACGTGGTCCAATATCCAAGCGAAGCGGTACACCCTTGATTTCCCAATCGTAATATTTCTGGCCGGGATGAAGGTCCCTATCATCGACCTTGACACGCAGTCCGCGAGATTTGAGTAGTTCACAGAGTTCGTGTGCGACAGCAACGGTATCCACTTCAGCGTTTTTACGGATCATTGGACAGATGACGACTTGGAATGGAGCGATCTTCGGGGGCATGATCAGGCCGTTCTCATCACCGTGCATACCAACTATTGCACCGAGAAGACGTTCAGACATGCCGTAGGTCGTTTGGTGACAATGCGTTTGCTGTGCATCCAAGTTCTCATAGGTGACGTCGAAAGCCTTTGCCCATTGATCCTGATAGTGATGGCAAGAAGCTACCTGAAGAGTACGTCCATTCGGCATGACTGCATCAATACCAATCGTATACCAGGCGCCTGGGAATGTGTCCCAAACAGGCCGTTTGGCTTTGATAATCGGCAAGCAGAGGTCGTGCATCAATCGGTCAACAATATCCAAATCTTCTGCAATTTGTCGGCTTGCATCTGCCTCATCTGCATGAGCAGTGTGAGCCTCAAAGAAGTGGATTTCGCGGACTCGGATGAAGGAACGTGTCTGTTTCGTCTCATATCGGAAGGTGTTGACCATTTGATATATTTTCAGTGGCAGGTCCTTGTGCGACCGTATCCAAAGTGGAAACATTGTGTACATGGCAGTTTCTGATGTGGGACGGAGGAACATTGGAATGTCAAGTTCGTTTTCACCAGCATGTTTGACCCAGTAAACCTCTTTCTTGAATCCACCTTCTTCATCTTCATCACGAAGTTCGTCGGGGTCAACGCCTTCCTCACGAGCACGCTTGAGTCGAGCGACCAATGCATTCTCTTTCTCCAAAAGGTGCTCAGGGATAAGTAAGGGGAAATTTACTTCCTCGTGATTGGTCCGTTCCATTTCAGCGTGCGTCAATGCATCAATGAGTTTCATGGTTTTCCAACCATAGGGGCGCCATACGTCCATCCCTTTGATGGGATAGCGTTTGTCAACAAGTTCTGCAGCCTCTACAATGAAGGGGTACCACTCGTTAAAATTTTCACTTTTCGAAGGAATACCTCGCTTCGCTTTCCCGTGGCCCATGGTTGATGGGCGGCCTTCCGTTTCATCAAGATGACGCTTGAACATCATCTGTGGGACTTGTCTTCCGTAGGGCCATTAAAGCGGCGAGGGCGGCACCACACCATACCACTTCAAGCACCAAAAAGGCCCATTCAGAGATCAGGTAGGCTCGTATTCCAAGAAGACCCGAGCCGAAGGCCATCAAGAAGAGATAGAGCGGTTGTTTGCTGTGAAGCACATTACGTGTTTCAAGCAAGAATGCGAGGAGAATGCTCAACATGCCCAGGTAAGCCATGGCTTCACTAAGCGTTTCATCCACACCTTCACTTCCCACGTGTGAAGAACACCATGAGGGTGGAAGTTGAAACTATTGCGACAATGTCCGGGATTCCAAAGCTGCCATCAAGCACACTTGGGCTCCATCCGTATCCTGATGTGATTTGATGAATTGACGCCCAATTGATTCTCGTTGATCCGTCACTCGGACAGATATCACTGGGGTCACAGAGGCCACCAAAGAGATAACCAAACACCCCGAGGAGGTTCAGGATACTGACAAGCAGTCCAGCGGTGAAGACCCAACGCATGGTACTACCCTGACGCACCGGCATAGGAGGCATCTCGAGTTCAGGAAGCGGGCTGGTAGGCAACGGCATCTCAAGTGCTGGGGCTTCAGGAGCAATTACCTCAACCATCATGTTCGTTGGAGGAGCAATTTCAGTAACCTCCCCGGTCGAACTCTGCGGGGGTAAATCCCTTGCTTTCACAGGTTGAACGGTTGCAATTTTGATGCCGTAAATGCGGTCGGCAAGACTCACCAATGTTGGGTCGTCTGCGATGTCAGCAGGGTCGAGTTCACCATCCAAGAGTTGTTGGAGACGTTCTTGAATGCTGGACATGGTCGTCTCCCTCGCCCATGCGTGAACGCTTTCCTTCAAGAATCCTCCTTAAGTTGGATTTCTCG
>QQSD01000005.1:2414-19327 GCA_003602485.1 Candidatus Poseidoniales archaeon
CTTGCCCAACATCGTGGGTTGGATTGCAAGAACGGCCAAGCAATTTGGACAGGCTGCCAGCATTTCACCGTCCTGAAGTTGAAAGGCTTGTTCAGATGTAAGTCGAGCATATCCAGCACGATAGGCTGGATGCCAATGGAAAATGGCACGTCGTCCAGAACCGAGTCCAGCCCAGCCGAGTAAGAACACGAACAAAAGGGGAGAAAGCATCCCGGTCGCGAGGGTCTGAAGGAGATTCAAGAACGCAAGGAAGCCAAACATAAGACTCGCTAGGATAAGAATTACCACAGCTGGCCAATACGCCCATTGCCGCCTGTTACGGTATCCTGTGTAGACCATCAAGCCAGTAATCAACGAAGAGCCGAAGAAAATGGACACCGACAATTCTGAACCCCAGCCAATGGCTTGCACGGCGGTGTAGAGAAGGTAAATCACAATCGCTGCGTCGACGAGGACAATGAAGGTCGTTCCACGGTGGATGTGAGCGATTGGATCGGCTCCGTGTGCCGGAGTGGGCGCAGAACCTGCGAGCACCATGTCGTCCGCCCGGTTCGTGGTCACACCCTTTCGTGCACTGAGGGGCATTTGAACCATTTGATGTACGAGAAAGGAGGAAGCGAAGAAGTCATGATGGTTGGCAAACTCGGCTAGCCATGGTGACCCGTGACACCGATGTTGAATCGGCGGGCGATTCGCTCAAGGGCCGTCATGTCGTCCTTGGCGTCACCGGTGGCATTGCCGCTGTTGAAACCGTAAAATTGGCTCGTGAACTCCGTCGCTACGGAGCCGAACTTACGGTCATCATGACCGCTTCTGCGCAACGCATCATCACGCCACTCGCCGTGCGGTGGGCGTCTCAGGCGGAGGTCATCACCGACTGGGACGGAGATTTATCAGCCCTCAATCAAGCCGATGCGGTCCTTGTTGCACCAGCCACCAGAGATATCATCGCTAGCCATCTCCACGGATTACAACACGGACCACTGATGATGGCTCTGTCAGTTGCTCGTTCCCGCCAAACACCCATCATGATGGTTCCGAGCATGCATGAGGACCTCGCAAGTGACCCAGTCACACAAGAATTGGTTGACGCATTGCGAGCGCAACATGTCAGCGTGCACTGGGGCCCTCACGAAGAAGGAAAGCGTAAGACGCCGTCTGCCTCGATGATCGTTGCTCAACTATCGAACCTCATCAACTCCAGCAAACCCAAGCGACGCCAGGTCGTCATCACGTTGGGAGCCACTCAATCTGCTATTGATGATATCCGTAACGTGCAAAATACATCTTCTGGAAGAACCGGTTGGCAAGTTGCAGACCATCTCTATCGACACGGACACGATGTCACCTGCGTGCAGGGAGTCACCAGCACCCCAGCACCGGAATGGCTCCCACTATGCATCAAAGCACCTACGCCTGAACTGATGCTTGCTGAATGCAAGGCGCTCAGTAACGATGGTATTGACGCATGGATTCATGCTGCTGCAGTGCTCGATTACGTGGTTGAAACACCAGCAGAAGGCAAGTTAGCAAGTCAACAGGGTACTCTGAACCTACCGCTCGTTGAAAGTCCAAAGCACATCATGGAATTGAAAGAAGCCTGTAGCAGTGCCGTTCGAATTGGTTTCAAATTAGAATCTGGCATCAAACAAACAGACCTGATTCACCGTGCCGTAGCACAAATCCAGAAAGCAGGTATGACTGCGGTCATTGCAAACCGCCTCGAAGACCTTGGCGTTCAAGGTAAAAATCGCGGCTACCTTGTCGACGCTCATGGCGCACATTTCGTGCTCCAAACCTCCCGAGACCTCAACGATGCAGTTCTTACACTTGTTGAGCGAGGAATGGAGGGGTAATCCTGCGCCGCTTTGCCATTGTAGGTCACCGTGCCATGTCAAAAGGCACATTACCACTCAATGACCTCGCAAGTGGAGCAGGCCGAGTTGACGTACTCATCCGGGCAACCATGGCTGCTCTTCTTACCAGTCATGGCTTGCGAAATAATGTCGTCGTCGTCTTGCATTTGATGGGAGGGCCAGGGCCGCCTCGTCGAATCAAGTTCGATGGCCAAATTATTACAGGAATCCACGCAGAAGAGCGTTCTATAGCGGGAATTATCAAAAAAGTAATTGCAACACCTCTCCCCCCAATCGGGCATTGGCAAGAAGTGAGCCGTGGATTAAGTCACAGCGGAGGGAACTTGGATACGACCCTCGATGAATGGAAAGGGACGCCTCTCGTTGCTCTTGATGCGCAAGCTCCAAGGCTGTGGAAAGAGAAATCACGCCTACCAATGTCTTCATCAAATACTGTGCAGGCTATTGATTTCGTCCTCAGTGACGATCAGGCACTCGACGTGAGCAACTTGCCCGATGCGCGACTTCGCTCCTTAGGAGACACCTGGTTGCAAGGACACCTGGCAATTGGTATCGTTCACTTTCTTCTCGATGAAGGAGTTGAACTCAACCTTGGTGAAGCCAAGTAGGCCATCCATTGGTTGTTTGTTCAAGCCCGTGTGCCAGAAGGTCTTCGTCAAGAGCGAAGGGGTGGCTTTGCGGCCAAACGGAAAGACATGAAAGACTGGCTTTGTCAACTTCTACGGCATCGCAATCACCCAGTGTGATGGGGGTGTGGTCAACAGAGGCTGCTCCGATGGTGAAGGTGGCCGTATCTTCGCCTTCTGCTGTATCAAAGCGCACCGCGTTTCTATACCAGCGAACACCCAAACGGGTGGTTTCCCATTCTCCGTTCCATGTCGGTGGTATGTTGAGATTTAGCATCAAATCACCGTTTTTGAATGCAGAACAGAGTGCACCTTCCGCATCTTTCAACCAACGTTCATCGTTCAAGGGTTGAGGCCAGGCCGAAAAGTAACCGGTATCCATACGCCCGTGTGGTCGGCCCATGTTCTCAGCAACCTTTGGCAGGACTGAACATGCCCGCTCAACCGCTTCGAGCGTTGCGCGAATGGACGCTTCCATGCCGGCGGGGTCAAATGATGTGAAGGATGTTGCAATTGCTGGGACACCGTAGAGTCCAGCTTCTCTTGCAGCACCCATCGTACCGCTGTGGTAGGCATCTTGAGAGAGATTTGGTCCAAGATTCACTCCTGAGACTACCAATTGCGGACGTACACCCGGAAGAAGGTGGTCAAGCCCGCCGTCAAGTGCAACGATCATTGTGTCACACGGCGTACCATCCAGTTCAAACAAGTGAACTGGAGAGTTCTCGGGATCGAGCCCCCACGACTCTGCCAAATCAGAGCGAGAGCGCAAGGCCATGGGAGTCATCAGATTGATACGCATTCCTGTTGCAGAGTGATTGGAACTTGGAGCGATAATAGCCAATGAATATTGCTCCTTGTGCAGGGCTTGGACGAGTTGGCGAAATCCGTCGGCTTCAATTCCATCATCGTTGGTTAACAAAAGCCACCCGTTCTCATTCATCATCAACACCTATCCTTCTGTCAAAGCCTCTTGGCTTTCATTGTTCGCTTGTTCGAGTGCTACACGTTCTGAGGTGTAGACTACCAACAGGAGGCCGACCATCAAGATGCCACCACCAATCCACGTCCATGTTCCTGGAATACCTGTCCCAAAGAAGACCCATCCAATGATTGAGCCAAGTACAGGTTCGAGCGTAACGGCGACAGAAACAATGAGTGGCGAAATGTATCGTAAGCAGGTATTCAGACCAGTATGCCCTAACAAACCAGCGGCGAGAGCAAGGAGGAGGAACCAGATGAAAAATTCACCATCCGTCCATCCCATGATTCCAAAGGTTGCAATTCCATCTTCGAGAAGCATCGAAGCAGGTAAGAGAAGCAGTGCTCCAATGAGCGTCACTGGAAAGGCGTACAGAAAAATGGGCATCCAAGTTCGCAAGATACGCCCAACAACAATGTAGCCCACAACGAACACTGCTCCTCCAAATGCAAGAGCATCACCCAACACAGTGACTGTTTGATCGCCTTGACTCGAGCCATTGTCCATGAGCGTCAACCCTGCACCGAGAAAACAAATCAGTGCACCAATACTCTCGAAGCGATGAGGTGCACGAACTCCTTTGATGCGACTGGAGAGTAAGAGCATCCCCAAAACGATGACGAGGGGATGGGCGGTGACAAAGAGGAGAGAATGAGTCAACGTCGTCTCATCCAAACTTGCAACCCACGCACCAAAATGGGCCGCTAGAGCAAGGCCACTCGCACCCATGAGCAACCAAGCGGACTTCGACCAATAGTGTGCCTTGACCTGTTCATCGGTGCTACGCCACTGCCAAATGGCGAGCGGGGCGAGCACAATGGAGGTGAGTTGCAAGCGCCATGACGCTCTGAGAAGAGGTGGGACTGCGTCGACGTGCTGGAAGAGTGCTCCAGCACTTGAGACACCAATAACTGCCCCAACGAGTAAACCCCAAACCCATGCAGGCGTAGATGGCTGGTTCGTCATGGATGCACACTCATGCCTCGTTGGTGGAAGCTTCGCCACCAATGACGCCTGCTCGCTTGAAGAGGATGTAGATGAGTGCACCTACGAAGACGTTGATGAAGACGAGACCGGCCATGCGAATCGCATACCAAGCACCTGAATTCGGGAAATCACTGACGCCCATCACCGTGGCTGGCAAACCATCATCATCGTACCATATGGAATCGATAAAGGAAAGGATACTCGATTCAGTTCCGAAGAAGGCTTCACCTGTGAGCAGTCCTGCTGCAACCATGAAGGTTCCAAGAAGAATCAAAGCACGTTGCTTTTCTGCCACCGTCGTCCCTTCAGATTCCTTGAGCGCATCAATACGGGGTTGGAGTTTCTTGTCCTCCCAGCGGTCACGGGCAACTCCACCGATGAGCATGGGGAGCGTGTGAGGGACATCGAGGTACATACCGAGACCGAAGGAAGTACCCATGCCGGTTGCCCACTCGACAAACATACCGAGGAGGAATCCGAGTGCGAGCAGTGTAAGGTCTCCTTGGCCTTCTGCGAAAATGACGGAGAAGGTTGCAAATGCGTTGGCTTGTGGTGCAATCAATTGAATGCGACCCTCAGCGAGTTGGATGGAGAGGAAGATGGCAACACCTGCACCGATAATGGCTCCAGGTACTACGCCCATGATGTTCCCTTTGGAGATGTGGTAGGGCCGGTTACCGATGTAAAGGCTGTTTTTGTAATCACCAATCACAGTTCCAGACATGGAGATGGCTGAACCAAAGACCGTGGTACCAACAAGCCCGAGCAACACTGCATCTTGAGTTGAGAGCTCAAGGAGGTCTTGTGCGTTCAAGAAGACTCCCAGAAGCATGAGCAAGACGATGAAGGAGGTCCCAGAAACCGGTTCAATTCCAGTTTCACCCATGACACGGACAGCGATAGCACCGAGCATGAAGGTTGTAAGAATCAACACCAAAGCGAACACGAGGGCGGAGAGAGGAGAGAAACCTCCGATTGAGAAGATGAGGATCATTGCGAAGAAAGTCACACCCATGAAGATGGGTATGTGCTTGAGCGGCCATTCATACCAGCCCTTTCCTTCCATGTATTCCTGACTTCCATCGCCCTTGAAGGCAGCACCGATATCAGAGAAGATGTTTGCAAAAGTACGCCACATCTTGGCAAGACCAAACATACCGCCACCCACGATGGCTCCGATGGCAATTGTTCGAACTGTTTTCGCAAATGCAATCATTTGCAGTGATGCTGAACCTCCGCTAGCATAGTCTTGGATGGGAATGTTTGCCTGTTGGGTAGCATCGTAGATGGGCATGTTCATGTAAACTGCAAGCGGGACCAAGAAGAACCAACCTACGATGGTTCCGAGATTTACGAGGAATGCTACACGGGTTTTCATGAACCATCCAATGGCGAACATCGACGGTGTGAGTGCCACACCGATGTAAGTGTAGGCAAATGGATTCCAAGCAGTTTCTTCGGACCAATGTGTTTGCTTGAGCGAGATACCATCCACAGTTCCTGATGGCTGGTGAATCTTACCATGTGAGTAAAAACTAGCAAGCCCAATGTCTCCATAGTGTAGGGATTCTGCAATGTAGTCCAACAGAGCGATTTTCCGGTCGTTCATCCAGATGAGAGGATACTCAACAAGGAAAAGACCGACCATCGTTAGCACGGTCCAAACTCCAATTGTTTTGAGAGAATCCCGTGCATGTTCTACAGCACCTGTACTGACGTCAGAGGATATGTCAAGCATCTTTAGCGTGGCTTCAAAACCAGGCAGAGGCAGAGGATCCTCGACCAACCAGACTCTCCTGAAAATGATGAAATACATCACGCCCAGGAAACCTGCAAACATCGACGCTACGATTCCAATAAAGGCCAGTGTGAAGGCCTCTCCATCCTCTAAGGTCACCAAGGGTCCGTCTGCTAGGGCATAACTCGGTTGACTGGCGAGAAGGAAGATTGCAGGGAAGGTGAAAATAAATCCAGTTGAAGCGTGTGTTGCACCGGTAGTAGCAGACGTTGCAATGTTCACTTCAGACGGCGACCACTTGAGTGCCATTCCAAGCAGATAGGCGATGTACCAAGCAGCGGAGATGGCCAAACCGAGTTTGAGACCGATATAGGCGGTTACTCCCGAGAAAATTGCACCAATCCCGATACCAATGAGAACCTTGGGGGTGTTCCAATGCGATACCTCAAAGGATTCCTGGATGTTTTTTTCCTCAAGGTATTGCTCGAGAACACCCGTGTTGAGATTGTTATACATCTCGTCATCGAGCCAAGTCAAGGTACCCGATTCAATAGCTTTGAGCCCTTCGGGCGTAACTGGCTGGCGGTACGCTGATTTGGTCACTGTTTTTTGTCCAGAACCTTCGGTTTTTGCCATGCAATTCACCAGCTAACGCCGCAGCGCCTATGCCCAACGACGGAGAGGCACTTCATCACGGTTGCGATGATTAAGCAGTTGACTCAGCACGTTCTCGATTGCGCTCATCTTCCGCACGAGCAACTGCAATACCGTCTTCAACGTCAACACTGCGCAGGATAATAGCACCGGCAACAATGAGAAGCGAGATAGCAAAGATACCGACACGTGAATCGAACATCACGGTCATGACTGCGTAGATCAACGGACCGAGCAAAGCAGCAACTTTCCCAAAGAATCCAAAGAATCCAAAGAATTCAGCAGACCGTGTTTCAGGTACCATTTGTCCAAACATGGAGCGAGCTAACCCTTGCGAACCACCGAGAAGGGCGCCACCAAAGACACCCAAAAGGAGGAATTGATAGAATACAGATAGCCCAATTGGGCCCCAAACAAGGGAACGGGCAGTCTTGGGGATGAAGTCCAATTTCCCATCACCGAGGCTGGTAGGGTGCTCAACACCGAGGCCGGTGGTATTCCCAAATTCACCGCCTTCAATGCTGTACGAAAACCTTGAGTCGTCCATCGTCGCTTCAAGTGCGGCTAAATTCGTAGCATTGAGAGTCACCGACTTCATCGTGGCACTTCCATTGGATTCATAGGCCCATTCAACGGCGTATCCATTTTTGTAATCCGTATTCCGTGTCACAGGAAGAATTGCCTCATGCTCAAGCGCCCATTGTTGTTCGTCATCGTCAGGTAAGGCAGCGATGTTGTTAACGCCTTCTCGAGCTGTTGCAATGTAGGTGTCTTCGTCAGCGTCCCATGTGTACTGGATATCGTATTCGTCGTGATTTTCCAATTCAAGGGGGGCAAAGGAGAGAGCCCCTACGATGACAAAGCACCAGCAAACCAATGAAAATTGAAGGGCTGATTTTGTGCCCCACTTTTCTGCGAGTTTCGTAAAACCAATAGCAGCAGGCGCTGCCACAAATTGGATGATGAGGATGGTAGCGATCAACCCTGCAGTTGTCAATCCAAGCACAACAATTCCAAAGACACCGGAAAGAGCCGTGACGGAGTTGATTCCATCAATGAAGCAAAAGTATGCGAGCATGTAGATGAAGAGAGTGCGGAATTCCTTGATGCCCATCAGTGTTTTCTTGACTTCTCCCAAAGCCATCTTGGTTGAAGCAATCAAGCCCATCGGCTCCATTTCATTTTCAATGTGAGGTTCTGGAACCATCTTAAACGTCATTTGAGCAAAGCCGAGCCACCAGATACCAGAACTCGCCATGGCGAAAGGTATGACCCACGACTGAACTGAACCGCCCTCGTCGACGATGAACGTGACCATGAGTAGGTGAACGAGGAGCAAAATACCTCCCCCGAGGTAACCCGCAGCGAAGGCCTTGTTTGAGATGGCATCCATTTCAGAGTCATCACCCATGTGGGGTAGAAGAGCGTTGTAAAACACACCTGCACCGTTCAATCCAACGTTGGCAACCATGAACATGACCATGGCCCATACCCAACCAACGGATACTCCAAGATAGGGTGAAAGTGCCAGGAGGATACACGAAACAGAACCCAGTACCGTGAGAACACGGAGCCACCACATCTTGATCATTCGTCGGTCAGCAATGACACCAAGAGAGGGAGCGCAAATGGCAACGAAAAGAGCACCGATCATCACGGCTGCTGAAAACATAGCGTCAGCGGTCCACTCAGAACCTAGGATTTTCATCGAAATGCCGTTTGCTTCTGCGAAAAGGTAAGCAAACCAGGCTGGAAAAATAGCCGTTGTAACTGATGTTTCAAAGGCACTTTTCCCCCAATCATAAGCACAATAGCCTCTAACCCGTTCTTCGTTACCTTTCAAAGCAGCAGTCTCTTCCATAGGTTGGGCAAAACGAGATTGGCTTATGAAGTAATAGCCGACAAAAAATCACAACGAACCGTTTCATAACGGCTCAAGGACAGCCGTCAATGGTCTCGAATGATGATGTAGCGCCCGAGGGCTTCTTGCCACATAATCTTCCCAGAAGCGGTGATGGTCATACCCTCATCGGGGTCAGGCAAAGGAAGAATCATCATGGCGAAATCTTTGTCGTTCATGGCGTGAACTTCTGCACCGTCGATGTGGGTAACAGTGGCCGTTCCTTTCTCAATCATTGGAACGTTGATTGAATCTGTTACCGTACCGACGTGTGAAATCTTTTTCTTGGTAAAAATACTCTCAAGGGAAAGACGAGCCTTGGCTGAACCGTGCTTACCTGGCTTTGATTTAGAGATGCTCAAAATCTTGTAAGCTTCATCGTCTACGACGCAAAATCTTCCAACTTTCAAGGTTCGAATTTCAACTCTGTCAGTGCCTGGCATGAGGTTCCCTCAGTTCTGCTGTCAAGGTTTGGGCTTATGACTATTGGGGCTGAGCGCATTGAAATGTCACAAATCACGAACATCAAAACGCTGCCCTGATTGCTCCATCGAATGCTCCGTAAGGAGGGAAAACAATTGCTGAGCGACCTCCATCGGATCGGTTAAATCACCGTCAGCATAGTAGCCTGCAAATGTTGAACGAAGCGGAAAGTCCTCTTCGGGTGCAGACCGTATGTCTACTTGCATACCCGTATCCACGATGCCAGGCGCCACCGCAATAGCACTGATATTCTCATCTGCTCCTTCGTGAGCAAGACAACGAGCCCACATGTCGAGGCCAGCCTTGGCGGTGCAATATGCAGACCACGAACCAAGCGGACGCAGTGATGCACCACTTGAGATGGTAGATACACGAACACGATGTTCACCCACGAGAAGTGTTGTGAGCCCAGCAGTTAATTGTTGAACTCCAATGAGATTAACTTGGATTGAACGCGCCCAATCATCTCCAGCCGCCTCCAACATAGGTTTGATTGGAGCAATAGTGCCTGCGTTGTGAATCAGCCCGTCGATTCGGTCGACGTTGTCAAGTATCTGCTCAACAGCACGAGCAATACTGGTGGAATCAGCCAAATCGCACGATGCTTGGAAGGATGTTGGAGAAAGCGCTTGTACATCCGTAGTTGTTGAGTCCAGCGCCTCACTCTTTCGAGCGAGTAAGACGACACGGAATCCATTCTTTGCAAGATGAAGTGAGAGTGCTTGGCCAATGCCACGAGACGCTCCAGTGACAAGGTAAGTTTGAGGATTCATTGGCTCACCTGAACTCAATACGTGTAGAAGCCTTGTCCTGTTTTTCGACCAAGTTTTCCTTCATCTACCATCTGGATGAGGAGGGGTGCAGGTGCATATTTGTCATCACCCAATCCATCGTGAAGGACGTTCATAATGTGCAATACAGTATCCAGCCCAATGAGGTCTGTCAACGCCAAGGGGCCGATAGGGTGGTTCATCCCGAGTTTCATGATACCGTCAATTGCTTCAGGTTCTGCCACGCCTTCTTGGAGGGTCAAAATGGCTTCATTTAGCATAGGGCATAGAATACGATTGGAAACGAAACCCGGAGCATCATTGCATGAGAGCGCAATTTTCCCCATTGTTTCTGCCGCCTCATTGACTGCTGCATTGGTTGATTCGCTGGTAGCCTCACCGTTGATGACCTCAACGAGTTTCATGATAGGAACTGGATTCATGAAGTGCATGCCAATCACTTTGTCGGGCCGTTGGGTTGCCTTGGCAATTGTTGAAATCGAAATTGATGAAGTATTGGATGCCAGAATTGTTTCAGGCTTACACAGACCATCCAGCTCCGAGAAGATACTAGTTTTCAACTCAAGAATTTCAGGAACGGCTTCAACCACAAGGTCACAATCTGAACACGCAGACCGGTCGGTTCCCGTCACGATACGAGCAAGGGCCGAATCGGCGTCCTCTTGCGTCATACGTTCCTTGCTGACAAGTTTGCCAAGTGAAAACTGAATCGTCCCGAGTCCTTTTTCAACGTATTCGTCTTTGATATCAACCATGACCACGTCGTAGCCCGCACAGGCTGCAACTTGTGCGATACCGTTGCCCATTTGTCCTGCTCCGATAACACCAATCTTCTGAATCATAGTCTCACTTATCCACGACCAGCAGCAATTCGTTCATGAAGATGCGTGTACGATATGATGACATCGGAAAAAGAACTAAACGGTCTAGGAGTATGCGGTGGCATGGTTGAAATCCTTTGCCCGCATTGCGATGAAGAAATTGCACTCGATGACGACGCATCGGGTGAATTTTCGTGCCCACATTGCGATGGAGATTTCGAATGGAATACTGAGCCGGAATCAATTTCATCACATCACCAACAAAAAGAGGCAGCCTCCATCGTAGACCACCCAATACAGTGGATTGGTCACGGGTTTACGATCTTCATGATGATTTTCTTGTTGATGTTCTTCTTCTCAAGTGAGTATTATAGTGTCAGTCTTGGTGATGAACAGGGCCCTTCATTCAGCAGAACAGAAGTAACCGATGAATTAGGCTCAAATGAATACTCATCATCAATTAGCCAATATGAAAAGGAATACGTTCAATGCATGACTAGCGACGAGATGGAAGGTTTCGAAGATCTTTGCTTGATACTTGAAGAATGGGTGGAATATTATTACGGTTGGCAAGCTGCTAGCCTTAGTATCACAATCACATACATGCTGGCGATGATTTGTTCAGTCATTGCCATCTCGGCACGTGTTGTCATGATGTTGGAACGAACTCAAGTCCTCAATGTCCCACTTCAGGGCCTGAGATTCTCCTATTTCGCTACCCGCTACATTCCCTTTGTTATTTCCGGGCTCATGGTGCTAGGGACGCTCTTATTCATGATCATCGCCCCTAAAGGAGATGACATACCTTTAATCGGCGACCTAGTTGAGATAAACGGGAGTTTTGCATTCATCATTTGGAGCTCGTTATTGATGGCATTGATCTATATCGGAGTCAATGTATTTGACATGCAAGTCTCGTGAAAGAGGTAGCCCGACTCGGATTCGAACCGAGGTCGGCGGGACCAAAACCCACCATGATGGACCCCTACACTATCGGGCTGTGTAAGTCGGTCGGAGCGGTTCCGCTTTTTGTTCTTGTCGGCTCATTCACTCGCCCAATAAAGGATGGTCTCCAAGAGTTTTTCGAGCACTTTCAACAAAATCAGTGAGGTCAATTCCACTCGATTCCTCATAATTTCCAGCCTGAAGCGCCATATCCAATTTATCCATTTGATGAACAAAGCGCGATTCAGGGCTTTGATTCACTTCGTATTCTTCAAAGATGTCCAGCCACTGCGGAGCTAGAGATTTCATTGCCGTATGCTCATCCTCAGCCTTTGTGCTTCGGTCATCGTGAGGCGTCAAGTCACCAACAATTATTTCTGGCAAATCGTGAAGTAAACAGAGTTTCAACACCTTCAACAAATCCAATTCCGCTGGGCACAACCGCAGTGCAAGTACTGCCATACCCCACGAATGTGCGGCCACAGATTCGGGGTCGTTCACACCGGCGTTCAGCCACCCTTGGCGTTTGACATCTTTCAGTTGCAGAAGTTGCATGAGTTCCTCTCGCATGGTGGTGGCTTGAAGCAGGAGTTCAAAACCTCACCTGCTTTGAGGATAACATGGGCGGTCGTATTCCTTCTTGGTGGAACGAAGCCCATGCCTATCTCCTTCAGGATGAACTCCTTGGACCGGTGGTTGAGAAATACGGTTCAGAGGGCATCACAAGTCGTGACGACCTGTTTCAAACACTGGTTCGCTCCATCGTAGGCCAACAAATTTCAGTCACAGCAGCCGATGCCATATGGGGTCGCCTGGTCAATCACCTTGGTTCGCCAACGCCAGAGGCTGTCCGTGCAACGGACGAAGCGGGTATCGCTGCTTGCGGCACGACTCGGCCAAAAGCGAGTTACATTATGGGTCTGGCAAAGGATTCTGAGCGATTGATGAACCAACCTTGGGACGAGATGAGTGACGCTGCCATCATGAAACATCTCATCGGATTCCGTGGTATCGGGCCGTGGACTGCAGAAATGCTACTGATGTTCCATTTCCTTCGCCCGGACGTGTTCAGTTTGGGCGATATCGGGTTAATTCGAGGCACTCAACGCTTGGTTCCAGAAGCTGAAACGAAGGAAGACGTTGGCCGTATCGCCGAGCGCTGGAAGCCCTATCAAACGGCCGCTGCATGGTATCTTTGGAGAATCCTCGACCCTGTCCCCGTAGAATATTAATCTAAGACGAAGGTTTGACATGGGGTGACATCACTCCTCGTTTTGTGTCCCAAGACCCCTTGTCCCCTCGTCAGCCCCCGGCGAATTTTGCAGAGCGACTCAGTCAAACGGGTTCTAAAATTTCCGAATTGTCCAAAAAAGCAGCCGCTGCAACCAAGCAGGCTGTCGGAAAAGTTGCTGATGCGGGAAAGGATGCGGTGTCAAAAACCAACGAGGCAGTGAGTCAACGTGCTGAAGCAAAGCGAGAAAAGAAAGAAGAAAAGCTCACTCAAAAGATTGAGGACACGAAGGCTGAACTCAAGGATGATGGATTCATTGACCTCGCACCTGCCATGATCACATTACCTGAATTCGAAGAAGAACGCATGGCATTGATGGGTGAAGAACACGATATATTGGTTGACCTTGTTGACCACATGCATGCACTGTCCCAACGGGTTGACCAATTGGAGCACACATACCGTGCACTTGCCATTGAGGAAACCAAAGGCCTTCAACCATCTGAAGTCGACGGTACTCCAACGAAGGATGCACCTGTCACCGGTCAAGGCATGACCAATGCACTCAGCCTACTGGGTGCCTCATTGGTTTGGGTCGTCCTCCTCACCGGAATGGACCGTTACATTTCTTCAGAAGAGTTGATGATTTTCACAAGTTATCCTGCTGAAATCCCCGTTTGGGGTCTCGGAGCAGGAACTTGGCTGATGTTCGTCATCCACAAATTGGGCAGAGCTGCTCCTTTCCTTCGTGTATCTAGACCAATGCTGATTCAGACTGGTCTGGCAGTCTCCATCACGACCATGATGGCCTTGCTGTTGACCGACGACACCATTTCGACCATGTCAGGTGTTTGGACTTGGGGGACCGCCATCGCGGTCGCAGTACTTGTTTCATCAAGCCTCATTGCTAGCGCATGGCGTAACACGAAGCAAATTCTAACCCCAAACGAGACGGTTGAACTCATCGATTGATGGCATCCCCGTCTTTGAAAAGGTCACGAGTGATGTTCTTTTGATGAGATTCGAGAGTACCGCCTCCAATCTCAAGCAATTTTGAGTCACGCCACAAACGCTCGACGTGATATTCACCGACATAGCCATATCCACCCAATACCTGAATCGCAGCATCGGCGATTTCCTTGGCTGCCGTCGTAGCAAAGAGTTTCACGCCGTCTGAATCCAGTCGTTGACCGGCTGTTCCGATGGTGAGGTTGTTGGCAGTGTCGTACACGTAGGCACGCATGGCCCGGTATTTGGCAAAACTTTCACCAATGTGGCGTTGAATTTGACCGAAGTCACGAATCTTCGAGCCAAAAGCGGTCCTGTCGGTAGCATAGCGGTTCATCTCGTCGAGTGAACGGCGAGCAATACCAAGAGACATAGCAGCAAGGGTGAGGCGTTCCAGCTCGAGGTTGCCCATCATGTGGCGCATGGAGCCACCGACTTCACCAACGAGATTCTCTGCTGGAACAACACAGTCATCAAAGACCAATTCAGCAGTATTCGAAGCCCGCATTCCAGTCTTGTCGTAGATCTTCTGCCCAACGCTGTATCCTGGCATACCTGCCTCTACCAAGAAGGTGGAGAGTTGGACGCGCCCACGCTCGTCTTCTCCTGTTCTGGCATAGACCCATACGACATCTGCGGGCGTTCCCTCTTCGTCAATACAGCCATTGGTAATCCACATTTTCCGGCCGTTGAGAATCCATGTACCGTCATCTTGTTGGACTGCAGATGTGGTCAGTCCTAGAACATCTGTCCCTGCATCGGGCTCCGACATAGCCATGGCCCCAATCCATTCACCCGAGCATACCTTTGGCAGTATTCGTTGCTTTTGGTCTTCGTTGCCGTTGTAAGCAAGATTGTTGACAAAGAGCATGGAGTGAGCCAAGTAAGCAAGTGTAAACCCAGGGTCTGAGGCTGACAACTCTTCGTGAACAATGGTGCATGCTACTGCGTCCATACCCGCACCTCCATATTCTTCAGGTGCACTGATTCCGAGCAAACCAAGTTCTCCCATTGAACGCATCAACGGTAGATTGAATTTTTCCGCTTTATCGTGTTGATGCGCTTGGGGTTCAACATATTCCTTGGTCCAATCACGAACCATTTCTCGAAGCATGGCGTGCTCTTCGGTTGGATTTGCAATGTCCCTGTTGCTCATGATGGCCCGTTCATGCGGTGGCTTTTGACTTTTGGCGCACACCCTGTTTGGTTTCTCTCGCTTGAAGAGACGGTGAAAGAGAGCAGGGGAGTATACCTTGTCAACTGGATCAACGCATCATAGAACAAGCCATACGCAACAGAATAGGCAACATGGGAATGCATATTCAGGCTATTCAACTGCGCTCAAATTGTCTCAATCTTATTTGAAATTACATTCGACTGCGAAGGAAAACCAGAACCATCAAACACATGTTCACGCCCAAGATGAGTTCAGGAAGATAACTGAGACGTTCAAAGAGGGCTAATGCGAAAATGATCAGTGACTGCATCCCGAATCCCAGGGAAGAAGAAACAGTTAATTCAAACACGAGATGTTCTGAGCCTTTACCCGATAGTTTTGAGATAAACCAGTCCTGCCAGCTAAAGAATACAAGATATATTGTGTGAAAGAAGTTAACGCTGGATTGTTTTTCCCACGAGTAAGCAGTCGGTTTGATACGTTCATCAACACGACTTGTCGTATCACCAGAGCCTAAAGTTCTCATCAAGATTGAGTAATGGTTGAACAGTGAATATTGGAATAATGTCGCTAAAATTAGAGCGAAGGTGAGGACCGGTTCCCAATTGAATAGACTTCCAAACGCCCACATGACGGCAATCAAACCAATTGTATCAGCAACGGTATCCCAATATCTCCCAACGTGCGACGGTCGTTCACGAATTCGTGCTAATTCGCCATCAACGGCATCGAGAATTCCCTTAACAATCAAAAGAAAACAAGCAAGGACTGTAGTTCCCTCTAAAATCAACCATGCACAAAAGAGGGTGAGGAGTAAATGGAGATTTGTAACTTGTATCACAGATACGGGTTTGTCTTTGAGGAATCGAGCAATCACACGGGCGAATGGACGACCCCATTCAGACAAATCGATGACATTCCTGTCCCCGTATTTTTTGACTCTCACAAACACGCCCGATTGGCCCTAGAGCCCCTCATTGATAGCGTTCTCTCAAGATATCTGTTCAACTTGGAGATCCTCTACCTTGGAATGGAAAGCGAAACTACCACGAAGAGTACGCAGAATAAATCCATAAATCTTTCATTTTAGATGCAATACGAAGGGTACCCAATGGTTCATTGATACCGCATGACTTTGGGGTGCGTTCAACCATGTTGGGGGTCGAATTAATGAAATCTTAATTCAAACACGTTCGAGAGCACTATGCCCCTTTACGGAATCGAGGCAGAAGAGCAGGAGTCTGGTCTCGATATCTTTGATATTCCTCGTTATCTCCCCACTTCTCCAAGGCACGTTTGTCAAGTATGGGAATTCCACTGACTTTTGTCAAGAGAAGGTAAATGAAGACTGGAGAGACCCATGCAAATCTCTCGAGACCCGTAAAGCAAGATATTCCAAAGAAGCCGATTCCAGCCCATAGAAGAATTTCACCCAGATAGTTCGGATGCCTTGAGTAAGCCCACAGACCACTGTCGATCCATTTGCCTTTGTTACTTGCATCTGTATTGAACGCTGTTTTTTGCTGATCGGCGATGACTTCAATTCCAAATCCTAGTATCCATGTTGACAATCCAATACCGTCCCATATACCTAATGGAGGTGCTGAACCAGCCTGACTGTTGATGACGATAACGACAATCATCGTCAGGAACACCCACAGGCCTTGAAGAGTCCACGGGACAAGAAACCGGA
>QQSD01000005.1:19403-25475 GCA_003602485.1 Candidatus Poseidoniales archaeon
TCGGAGCGACCAAAGAACAACGAGTAAACTGATGATGATTTCTCTCAAACTCGGAGCTTCGGTCTGTGAACCCGCCCAAAGGCTGAATCCAATTACTGCCAGGTAGGTGAGACCTCCAGCAATATCATAGAAGCGTTCGGTTTTCCAGATAGATGCAGGTATCCATGCGAGCCATTGGGCACCGATACAGATGACTGCACAATAGAAGACAGCGGAGTAATCATTGAAACGCACTGAGTTCGTTCCAACCGCATGAACCATCAAAAAGAGAATTACAAAGGTGACAGTTACAACGATACTGGTTAATCGTACATCCTGACGAGTAGAATCCATTGCCATCGCCTGTTTTGTATCGGCATTTTGTCAATTACTCTTCTTGGTCTTTCGGAGAAACGCCCATCTCTTTCAAAAAAGCCTCGTAATCTTCCTGGGTATCAAATTCAATAGGAATCACCATCTGTTCTTGACAGTCTTGACATTGATATCTCTGCCCGACCATGAATCCCATGTATGGGTAGACACGAATGCCGTAACAGTTTATGCAGACTCGGAAGGACATTGAAAGCAACTCATTCCTCTTCAGACATTGCAGATTTGAGTTCAGCGAGGTCAATACGATGATCCCCGTTGACGTCAAATGCTTGAATAATTTGGGAAATTTGGCCGGGGGAGAGAATGTCTTCCATCATGTCACGGATGCCATGATGCAGTTCAGGACCGTTGATTGCCCCGTCACTGTCTGTATCGAATTTCTCAAATAGCCCATCGATGGTCATGTCCTTTTCATTCAATGCAGCTGTCAGCTTTGCCATGGCCTCACGGACGGTCCAATTCTCTTCGCTCATGGACGGTGGTGGCGTCTACGAATGAAAAACCATTCCGTCCCGTTGCTTGGATAGAACCTCTGTCTTCGTAGATTCTTCATGAAAGATGCACATTCTTTTTCAAGGCTGGAACGCCATAACTTGATGATGGATGGTAGGATGCACTCAAAAGGGACGCCAATGGTTCGAGAATATATTGCCCGCGACCCTCGAACGGGCAAGCCGATTCAAACCGGTTCAACAAAGGTCAGCGAAGTCTCATACGAGCCGCTTGAAGGGCGTTGGTCGGCGTTGATTCCTGCAGACATCATGTCGCTTGCCGAAGGAAGTCTGGAGTCACGGGAAGTGCGCTGGATGGGTGTCACCTACACGCTAACTCGCCGAGATGGTATCAGAGCACTCAGCAGCGTATCACAGAACATGGTCACACTCGCCCACAAATTCTTACTCACTGCATTCGAAGACGAAGAAGACGACATACGAATCGCGGCTTTGGAAGTGCTTCCAGAATTCGCTGTTCGACGCTCAGATGAACTCTTTGATTGGCTCTCAGTTCTCCTCGATGACACAAGTCTTCCCGTTCGTCAGGCGGCAAGTGAGGCACTTGCACGTGCTGCACCAACCTTCCCGTCGGGGGTACGGTCATCGCTCGAAAATGAGTTGCGTTCTGAGAACCGCCACCGACGTTCATGTGCTTGGAAAGGGCTGGGATCGCTTGCCAAAACCTGGCCTGATGTCGTTGCAGATCACATCGACACCTTGCTCTTGGAGACCGAGGTTGAACTACGTCGAAAAGCGGCCAAGTTGCTGAAGACCATCATATCCAGGAAGACATCTGCTGTTTGGGATTTGGTATCATGGGCACTGAATGACGAAGATGCAATCGTTCGAAGAACCGCTGCCAAATCATTGCCCAAACTGGCCAATCAAGACGTACGAATGGCAACAATGTTCGCCGAGCGTGCAATTGTGGACATCGATGCAGAAGTACGACTTTCTGCAATCAAGACCCTCAAGCGCTTGAACCGAGGACACGGTCGTGCCCGAGACCTCATCATTGCCGGCGCACGTTCGAACGATATCAGAGTCCGTCAAGCATGTATTGACCTCTTGCCGAGCATGATGAGCGAAGATGAACTACGCATACTGGCCAACGACTTACTCAAGACCGAAAAAGACCCAGGATTGTCAAAGCTCCTCCTCGAGATGCGATTCGAGGCAGCGCTCGAAGGTACAGAGGCGCAGAAGAATGCCGCCCTTGCACCAGCCCTTGCAGTCCCCGACATTGACAAGGAAATCTTGCGCTCTCAGGGTAAGTCTGTTGGATTGCTTGCTCCACAACCAGAGGAAAAAAGGCAGGAGGAACTTCCTCCCGAACCACCTGTTCAAGCCACACCTGCACCGAGCGTTGAGCGACGTCCAACCCAAGACGAATTGATGGGTTATCACGACGATGAAGACGAATACGATGACATGCCTGATGAGGAATTCTACTGATTGTGAAGGGTAGGGCACTACAACAGCATTAAGAACAGGTGGGCGGTCGCCAAGTCGCTGAAGAGGTGAACTGTATGGACGATGATGTACCTTTCGACGACAAAGCTGAACAATTTGACCGCCTATGGGACGGAATTACACCAAAGGGTGTCAACCGACCAAAGTCACTCAAGTTCCGACAGTATATCCTTGAGCATGTTCGCCAAATGCGCCGTCCATTGAACCGAGAAAACGCTCGTAAGTATTGGATGGGTGAACTTCAGAAAGAAATCGCCGACAAGGAAAATTTCTGATTGTGAGTGGAGGTCGCCTCGTCTCGGCGACCTACGATCGAACCTGAGACGAAGAGTGATGCAAAATGTTCACAACGACACGATTTGATTCTTGGGACCTACCTCAAACGCTTCAAGACGGCTTAACAGCCATAGGATGGGAATTCGCAACCCAAGTCCAGAAAGACACGATACCGATTGCACGTCAAGGAACCGATGTCATCGGACAAGCACGTACGGGTTCAGGGAAAACAGCCGCCTTTGGACTTCCTATCCTCGAACGTTGCGACGCAACAGGCAAACTCCAGGCGTTGATTCTCGCACCCACCCGTGAACTTGCCAACCAGGTGGCTGAAGAACTCGAGATGTTGAAAGGCTCCAGTGGCTTGGTCATCCAAACCGTTTACGGCGGAACTGACATTGACAAGCAAGCCAAGAAACTCGGTGAAGGTGTGGATATCATTGTCGGCACCCCTGGCCGTGTTATGGACATGAGTGAGCGAGGACATATCGACCTCACAACTCCAAAACTCATGTGTCTGGATGAAGCCGACCGCATGTTGGACATGGGATTCTTCCCTGATATCATGTGGGTCGTTGAACGAATGACGGGACGAGAACAAACACTTCTGTTTTCTGCCACCTTCCCCCAAGAAATTATTGATGCTGCTCATGAATTCATGAACGACCCTGACTTTGTGCTGACCAATGCAGAAGCACTTGACATTCCACCGATTGACCTCTACTCAGTACGTGTTGGACGTAGCAACAAATTGTGGGTACTCGGTCGTTTGCTGGTTCGTATGAATGACGAAGACCAAACCATCATCTTCTGCAACACCAAGCGCATGGTTGATTTGGCCGTAGAGCGATTGAAGAAGCATAGATTTGACGTTGCTGGCCTGCACGGCGACCTCAACCAAAATCAACGAGAGCGAATCCTCGACAGTTTCAGAGAAGGGAATGTCAAGACCATCATCGCCACCGACGTCGCTGCACGTGGAATTGACGTTGATGCCATCAGCCTCGTCATCAATTATGATATTCCCAATGACCTGGATTCTTTCATCCACAGAATCGGCCGTACCGGACGTATTGGTCGCAGTGGTGAAGCATGGAGTTTGGTCTCACGGGACGATGCCCCTCAACTCTCGAAGATCATGGCAACCTATGGATTGGACATTCAACCAACCGAGGCACCTGAACTTCCTGAAGGCGTGGACAGAGACCCTGTTCGCCGTCAAGATGACTTCACTGAATCTGCAGACGTGTTCGGATTTGTCACCGTTCAACTTAACCTCAACGAAAACGATGCGGGGTCTGCTCTCCAAGTCTCAAAGTGGTTAATCCAGCAACTGAAATGTGATGAACTCGCTGTTGGAGAAATCAAATTTGATGGCGACTCCACCCTCGTAAGTCTTCACAAAAGCAAAATTGGCCTCGCCATGAAAGCTGTCGAAAAGCGAGATTATAACGGTCATCAATTGACCTGTGCCATCGTTGAGTGATCACTCTTCTTCCTTGGCTTGGCCTTTTCTCCACGAACCTTCGGTTTTCGTGTGGTGGCCTTTCACTACAGGGACTGATTCCTCAACTTCAGGCGTATTTCTTGATTCAGAAGGCCAAGTGCCGTCTTCATTTGGCCGAGCTACGATGACGGAAGTTCCGACCATGAACGCAAGTCCAAGGGCTGAAAGCGACCATGCATAGCCAATAGCATCATCCCAACGCTGCTGTGCTTGACTGCATTGGGCAGAGAGAAGGCTTGCATACTCACACAGCTCCATCGTATCACGTGCTGCAAGCGCTTCTTCATCGGAGTAGATACTGTTCATAGCAAGAAGGAACATCAAACCAGCGATACCGAGGACAAGCCAGTGCTGTCGACCCCATTGCCGGCGTCGTTCAAATCTCCAAGGAGAGGAGTCATTTTTGGTTGCGTCAAGCGTACGTTCTGGACCACCAATTCGAATGAACCAAACCAACCACATCAAAACCAGGACAACCAAGAAGCCCCATTCGTAGACTCGTTGGTGGTATTCCCACATGGAATTGAGACAGGCTTGCTGACCCTGTAGGTCCACACAATCGTTCACAGCAATGGGATAGAAGACGAGCAGACGAAGGATATTCAAAATATAGACAAGACCACACATCACGATAATCGTGCGTATTTTTTGGCGCTGAGGCACACCGTCGGTCATCATCACCAGCATTGAGAGGAAAATCATTTCATGGACACCAGCGCACTCATCGGACACATAGAGGCCAACGGTGTTGAAGGGACCTGGGAAGGAAGGGTGTTGGAGGTCAATGCGTGTGAGCCAACCGTTGTGATGACTGATGACCGCAGAACCTTCTCCATAGATTAAATTGGTTAATTCATTCCAAATCCACGCTTCAGTTACTTGAATGGGCGCCAGCGTATCCGAGGGTAAAGTGAGAAACCAATAGAAGGCCTCCACGAGGAGCAATGCGGCAGGTATACGTCCATATCGAAGGCCTAACTCGCCCACTTCTTTCCACGACATATCGCCCTCAGGGCGAGCCTTAACTGTCGTGGCCATGCGTGATGATGGAGGGGCTTGTTGAAAAGGTATTGCGGTCAATGGGAGGGTGAAGCACACAACATCACAATGAGGCATGTCTTCAAGACATACGTACCATTCCCCGTATCATGAGCGAGGGTGAGCACAAGCCATCACCCACACATCGCCTCGACGTATTGGGTTTTTACTGTCCAGTCCCAGTCGCAAAAACTCGAACTACCTTGGCACAGCTTGAAACCGGAGCCATCCTCGAAGTGTTGGCAGACGACCCAGAGACGCTTCACGACATGCCTCTTCTTCTGGGCCGAACCCAACACCGCTTGATTGATATCATTCAAGAATCAGGAGAAATTCGCTACATCATAGAGGTGAGTGCATGAAGGTCAAACCAAGTGACGTCCCGAGTGTGGCATTTTTGCCAACAGACTTTGCAGATTTCGAAATTGAGGTATTCCACGAACCAGAAACTGGATTTGACCACGTTGCACTTTCACTCGGGTCCATGGAAGGCCCCGACCCAGTGTTGCTGCGCGTCCATTCCGAATGTTTGACCGGGGATGTGTTCGCAAGCAAGCGCTGCGATTGTGGACCTCAACTCCATGCCGCATTGAATGCTATCGTGGAGAAAGGATGGGGAGTTCTCCTCTACCTCCGTCAAGAAGGAAGAGGTATCGGCCTGCACGCAAAAATCCAAGCCTATCACCTCCAAGATGAAGGAGCAGATACACTTGATGCGAATCTCATGCTCGGCTTACCCGCAGACGGCAGAGATTACGCCATTGCTGCAGACATGCTCAAAGCATTGGGGGTCGGAGAGGTGAATCTACTGACCAATAACCCTGAAAAGGTTGGCCAGTTGAAGGAATACGGCATTCATGTCGTGACTCGAACACCGCTCATCGTCGGCGTTAACGAGACCAATCGTGATTA
>QQSD01000005.1:25521-33860 GCA_003602485.1 Candidatus Poseidoniales archaeon
GACCTGTAAGATGGGGCCGTGGCCGGGAATTGAACCCGGGCTGGCAGAACCACAATCTGCCGTGCTAACCCCTACACCACCACAGCCATGAGAGGTAAGAACGCCTCATGGGCTAGGTATTTCAATCATCCGCCATGCACCCCCTCAACCATCACTGGAACAGGTGACCCTTGCCTTCAAGTGCCGTGGCTGCTTGAGGCTAAGCATGCGAACAACACGTACCGTGCTCCTTCTTGTCACCGTGATGCTCCTTTCCATCACATCCCCCCTTGCTACTCACGCTCACGCCCGCAGCGTACACAGCACCACCCAAGTGGATCTCTTCCCCCAAGGAACCTTCGTAAATCAAGGTCAATGGCAAGTAAGCGCTGAAACTTCCTTCACTCAGGAACCGGCAACATATACCGAAACAATGGTTGCCGACCAGCGACTCACCATGGCTCATCACCGACCGATTCACCTCGATACCATGAGTGTCTGGTCAACGATTTCCCCCACCGATTCAAATTATTCAACGGGAGCCCCTGACGGAGCAAGTACCTGGTCAACAGGACCTGAAATTGAACTCACTGGTTTTGATGTGAGCGGCCTTGAAAACTATGAATTGTATGAAGTCTACATCAAAGCAGTCATCCAAATTCCTGACGCCTTGCAGGAAGACACCGTCCGAATTTCTGTTGAGCACAGCGATGGTTTTGATCTATTGAAGACCTTCGCTCACACCCAAGGAAACGTGGATTACATCAATAATTCTGCCTTCACCATGAACATTACAGGTCTCATGGATTGGACGTGGAATGACATCACCAACATGGTCTTCACCTTGGACTATGTTTCAGCAGGTGGAGTTGATGATTCCCGTCTCGTCGTTGATGCAATGGGACTCGACGTTACTGTTCGAACGCCGTGGTATGGTGGCGAGGTTGGCGTAGCAAAGACTGAATTTAACGGGCACGAGATGCCTGTCATGGGCCTGAACCTCAGTGCCGGAACCAATTCTAACATGGCCTTGGATGCATGTGGACTCACCCCCTCGGTAAGTGGTACGTCTGGACAGTGGGAAAGTGAAGTCTTCTCAACACCCGCCGAGCAAATGATGGGACGTGTTCACCTCTCTGTCTCTGAAGGTGAACTACAAAACACGAGCCTCGAATATACTACCTCGAGCGATGGAGTGAACTTTGCGCCCTATGAAACCATGCAGGCAAACACCCTTCTTCCACAATCTGAAGCATACAAGTTACGCTTGACTGTCATCGATGCCTGTGTTGACAACCTCTGGGTTGACATCAACGACCCCTCCCTGTCCATGAGCGGACGCGTCTTTGGAACCAACGATGGCATTGACCCTGCCTACTCACGCTGGTTGCTCTTCGTCAATGACGAATTGGTATCCAACGAACCCATGACATCGGGGTCTTTCTCACATGAGTGGCCTGTTGGAGGGTTTATGACTCCGGGCGACACCTCACTCTCCGTGGAACTTCGGGCTTGGTTCACCTGGGATTCTGAAGGCAATGAAAGCCACACTGCGCTAGAGGTAAACAGCATGAGTGTCAGTGGCGGCTATGCGATCCAGTGGGATGAGAACCCGATCTGCCAGGAAATCGGCAGTCAAACGCTGGTTGAAGACGGTGGAGGAATCATCCTCCCTTTCCTCATTCGATGCAGCGACGACCGCACTGCTAACGAAGATTTGACCGTCCAGTTCACCAATACCAACGCGGGCCTCGTCGCTGTTGACCTCGCAGAAGGAGACGTTCGTCTTCGGCTCATGCCGGAGGCCAGCGGGCAGGCCATTGTCGGAATTAGCGTCACTGATACCGCAGGAAATGCGTGGAACCATGCGTTTAGCGTGGTAGTTTCAGCCGTTGATGATGCGCCCGTGATCGAAGAATTCCAATCGCTCATCCCTGTTGAACGGGACGTTCCTACCACCATCAATGTCACAGTCAGCGATTCTGACTCGACCACTCTCACCGCCTCGACAAATAGAACGTGGGCAACCGTGGATTTGTCAACAGGCATCCTGACCGTTAATCCGCCGACCGCTGGATTCCAAACCGTACTCCTTTCTGTGTGCGACCAAACAAGCTGCTCTGACCGTGAGATTGACCTTGAAGTGATGGCTTTGGCGGATATCTTTGTTGAATCCATTGACTTTGGTGAAGACGATGAACTTGTTCAAGGTGACATTATCTCCATGCGAGTATTGGTTCGAAATCAAGGCCAAGCCGACGCTACATTGATTTCTGTTCGATGCGAAACTGAAGACCAACTCATGAGCCTCGAAACGATTCCGATTCTTCGCCCCGGAGAATTAGGTTCAGTGACCTGTGATTGGCAAATCCCAGAAGACGCTACCATTCTCCGCTTCAGTGCAGTCTTGGACAGAGGCTTGGAAATTCCAGAAGGCAATGAAGAGAACAACGTCATGGAACGACTCATGGTCATCACTGAGGCCCCATCTGGTGACGATTCAAGCAGCGATAGTGCTCTCAGCAACGGTGTTCTCTGGGTTGGATTGATTGGACTCGCTGCCGCCGTATTAGCGTTGATTGGCTATATGATGCCGTCCAAAATTAAGAAAATCGAGTGAAGTTACCGTCTTCCTTCGTGCCTTCATTCACCTTACGGATGTCGTATAACGCTAGGATGCCCCTCAAACTTGATAAGCAGACCGTGTCACAAAAGATTGCTTTGAGGTCGTGGGGACCGTTCAACCTGGTTGACAAAGCAGGAGTGGGGAACCATGTCACAACTGAAGATCCGTATTGAAACGGAAGAATACATCTACGAAGAATATATTGAAGCTTGAAGCAACGAATTTGGTCTTACCAGCGACGAGGATATACCTCGTTGCCCATGAGTACCATGCTTGGTCGAGCGACTTCACCGCGGTCCATTGTCTGGACGTCGTTAGAATCTACTTTGAGTTTGACAAACCCAACAGCCTCTCCTTTGAGGGAAGTTACGAACATCTCACTTCCTTTCGAGACATCCTTTGGCAGTGATACGATTCCAGGACGAAGCAGGGGGGCACCAAAGGTCAGTGCAGCAACAGCGCTGTCTTTGATTTGGCAGCGTGGGATTTCAACGAGCAATTTCTCGATCGGATGGACTATGCGCATCATAGCAGATTCATCACCGCACTCTTTCCACAACCAAACAGCATCTGCGAGGTCGTCCATGGTAACACATTGGTCAAGGTCAAACATACCAGATGATTCACGACGCAATTCCTTCAAACTCACCTTCATATTGAGCAAGAGACCCATATCACGAGCCATGGTTCGAATGTAGGTACCCGCTTCGCAAGTGATTCTGGTAATGACGTCCTTTTCATCAAAGTCAAGGAGATCAAACTTGAACACTTCACGAGTACGGACCTGGACCTTAACGGCGGATACCTCTGGTGGAACGTTGTAGATTCGACCGGTCAAAGAAGCCATGACCTTGGCCAGTTCATCCAAGTTGGGTGTGTTTTGGAATCGAAATACAGCAACGTATGTTTTCTTGTGCTTGAGGATTTTATTGGTGATTTTCATGCAGCGGCCAGCCATCAAAGGTAGCACACCGGTTGCAAACGGATCGAGTGTACCACCGTGTCCGAGACGTTCGAGTCCAAGAAGGTCACGAGCCCATGCAGCGAGTTGGTGGGAGGTAGGCCCAGCTGGTTTGTCGACGAGAATGAAACCTGATTCAAGTAATTCTTGCAGAGAACGGTCGTCTGGTTGGCCTCCAAAAGCCGGATTCGTTTCGGCTTCGGGCAGTAGCAAGTGGTCACTCATATCATCGCCTCTAAGTACAGGACGACTCGCTCCACTATTTCATGTGCATTGAGGTTTGTAGCGTCAATCACATGGGTGTAGGGCTCAGGATGTTCCGGCAAAAGGTCGTACAGGTGCTTGAAACGAGCACCATCGACAGCCGCACGTGCTGTATTTGCTTCAAGTGCGTCCTCAAAGGAAAGAGATTCTCGACTTGCGACCCTTCGGGCTCGCTCTTCATCGGTCACATCTAACCATATTCGAAGGCAGGGCAATTCTAATTTGTACGCCCACCAACCAGCAAGCCGGGATTCAACAACATCTGCTGCATCATTCCCCTGCATGCGCTCTCTGAGCAAGGCGTCAAGCGAGCGGTCGACTTCTGGTTCATCGTTGCATAAGCGTCCAAAATCGGCGAGTGTCATTTCACGTCGTTGGGCTTCCTCGCGAAAGACATCACCCCCGTTTAAGGAGGTCCAATCATAACGCTTGACAAGAGATTGAACCAAGGTACTCGTACCGCTTCCTGGATGACCAGATACGGTGATGCGAACCATGTTCACACCCATTCGTGAAAACAGATATTGCATCGCTTGGTGCGAGGGCCGTCGTGCGTGATAACGTCGCCATCACATTCAGGGCAGTTTGTGGGTGAGGCGGCCACCTGAACTGAACCACCGTCTTCAGCAACCTTCGTTGGTTTTTTGCGCTGTTGTTGGCTACGGCGTGAACGTTGTTGTCGCTTTGTTGCTTGACTTGATTTAGCAGATGGCTTTGTGGCGACAAGATGCAGAAGTGGTTCCTTGAGCACATCGCCTGCAAGCACAAGGGGGTGTGTTCGGTAACGTGCTAATTTGATGTGGCGATCAAGGACACGGCCGTATGCAACGCTCATGCAAATGTAGCAGCAAATCCACGCAGGGAAGAACAGAAAGCGACCGTCCAAGAGGTGCCATTCTGGAGCCCAGGGCAGAGAAACGTAATCCACTCGGAAGGTTTCAACAGCCGTGGTGAGCCAGGCAAAGATACCGATGATGAACACCATCGTGAACATCATGGGTTTCATAGCACCCATTTGGACTTCAAGTTGTTCAGGCATCATTTGTTGCTGCAACGTCATAGCCTTTTCTTGAAGAATCGGGTCACGAGAAAGTCTCGCTTCATTCATGACTTGTCGAACTTGACCTTGTCGGTGTCCAATGTGAGCCTGGTCCATAGGGTCCACAAAGAAATTACGAATGACGGTGTTAAGCGTCATTGAAAACAAACCGAGAATCATGACAGTGATGACGAAAAAGGACTCCTCGGGAAGCAACGGAGACAGCAACGGGTCAGCGGTAGAACCGAGCGTAGTGCGAATTGACGGAGTCATGATGAGGACCGTCATGAGGATCATGAACATCAACATGACAAACATAGAGCCCCCTGGCGGAGGGGGAGGCGGTGGTGATGAACCGTTGGCCATAATCCACCTGCGTTGCGGGCAGGGCATGAAGGTTAGCCTTCAAGCAGATGGAAATCCATGTTCTTTCACGATGAAGGGAGAACTTCAAACGCCATGCTCACTTAGCCCTATCATGCGTCGCAAAGAACCCCTTGAGGTTGATGTCACGTGGCGCTATCCATTGCCGATGCCCATGCCCGGTCAGCCCGTCTGTGCGACGGTGAACGAAGCCACCGAACAGATTGAACGGCTTGGGAGTAATCCCAAACTCTTCCTGTGGACTGATTACGAGCGGAAATGTCCGGAGAATTGGGACTTCATCGCAAGTGTTCGACAAGGCGTCCCTCCCCAAGGTATCGAAGCTGAACTGAGGGCTTGGGCAAAACAATATCCAAATGCGTGGTTAGCGGTTGACCTTCGTGATGGCGTCATCCCGCCATCGACGGCAACCGACCTCGGCCAGCTCCTACGTGATATCAAGCGTTACGTCATTGTCATTGTGAGTCGCTCGTCAGACCATGAGGACTGGCCGCAATGGGTTCTTCCAGACTGAGGCCGCATGCCTCAAGATTAGATTCGACAGGTTCACTCTGGGAAGGTGTAACCACATGCAGTGCATTCCTTTGCATCTGCATGATTGAGCATTGAACAGATCGGACAGGCTTTTTCTTCGTCACCCGCTCCATCAGTTGCTTCTTCTGTAGCATCTTCCTTGTCTGAGTTTTCATCAGCAGCACCGTGCTTGTCATTCCAAGCCTTTGCTGCATCTTCAAGTTCTGCCTTCTTGAGGTATCCGTTGTCGTCGTGGTCAAAGTCACCAGCGAAAGCGACGAATGCGTCTCGGTCTTCAATGCCAGCAGCCTTCATGACACGCAGAAGCATGTCTTCACGGAACTTGATCTTCGGTCCTTCAGCTTCTTCTGGCTCTTCAGTTGCTTCCTCAGCAGCCTCAGCGACTTCCTCGGATGCATCTGCTTCTGCAACATCTTCTGATGCGACTTCTTCCGTTTCTTCGGTTACTTCTTCAACGACTTCTTCAGATTCGATGGCTGGCAAGTCCTCAGATTCGATTTCGTCACCGAAGTGTACGCCATGGAATCGGTTGAGAGCTTCTGCGTCAACTTCGCCGGTTCCCTTGATGTCAAAGGAAACTTCGAGGCGTTCACCTTTCTCAACTTTCGGCACGTGCCAAACAATGTGGAGTCCACCCTCGCCGTCTTCAGAGGTCATATTGACATCGTCACGCTTGCTGGAGCCGGTCTTGACGGTCCATTCCTTAATTTCGAATTGGGCTGGGAGAACATCGTTGATGTAGAGGTCACTGAGAGCGGTATCGCCGTTGTTCTCAAAGAGAATCAGAACTTCGTAACGGCCTTTGCCACCCAATGGAATAGCTTGCTTTCCTGCACTGAAGTTGCGACGGTTGTGAATGACCTTCACGGTTGGTGTTGATTCTGGTTCACGGGTGCAAATTGGTCCAAATCGCTCCGCACTGAATTCAACACGGGCAGGTGCGTCAACACGCACGTTGCTTGGAGATGGGTCGGGCGCTGAAAGCGGGTATGTGATCTCAATCGACTTCCCTGGCTTGAGGCCAATAGGTCCACGAGTACCAACGGTGAGCGTCATGGTGTGACCTTCACCGTCTGGCGAGCGATGTTCCTTCTCAATGGTAACGCCTTCAGCCATCTCAACCTTGAACTGGTCGTCGTCGATGACCTTGCCGGCCAACTTAATGGTGAGTTGATCCTGAGTAGGCGCCTCAAAGAGTCCTGGAATATCGTCGGTAATACGCATCAAATTAATTGGAGAGGAACCCTTGTTTTCGAGTTTCATGGTTGCCGTCAACTTTTGAGCACGGTACGAGCGAAGACTACCAGTCGAGAATGTCTTCTCAATGTTGGCTTCGAGAACTTCGAGTTTCTTCTCCTCAAGCGTCATCGTTCCTTCAGCACTCTCAACGGCCTTTGGAAGAACCGTGTAGGAGAGTTCGTAGGTGAAATCAGGTTCAGATTGTGCCATAACAACACGCTCTTCAGATTCCCACTTACCGTTTGGACTGACGTCTTCATCGACATCGCTGATATCAAAGAGCAATTCATCGCTTCCCTTCATGCGAACTTGGAGTTTGGTCAAATCCACGGCAAAGGATGAACGGTTCTCAAAGATGGCTTTGCATTGCCAATTGTCGGGTCGCTCATCCTCACGGACACGCATGTAGGTAAATCCGCGGCAAAATGCATCCAACTCTCGGAAGGCCATGGTAGAAAGTGTGGAATCTGCACGGTAAGTCGCAGATGCCTTTCCTGCCTTGATGGCCTTCGTCGAAGTTACGGTAATGGTTCCCTCAAGCGAAATCACTTGCTTTTCGCCAGCGCTGAGGCGACCGACGTTCCAGGTGATGGTTCCGTCATCAAATTCAGCTCCACCAGACATCTCAAAGTGCATGGCATCTGGAAGAGGGCGGGTTACGACAACATCATGAAGTTCAACACCGGAAAGGTTCTCAACCTCAAGTTCGAGAGAGATTGGACCTGGGTCTTCACCCATGGCCACAGACATTGAGCGCTCTTGGGAACGGTCAGGATTGGTGTCGAGACGCTCACGCAAGGTCATCATTTGCTTTCCATTCACCTTGTAAGCCATGGTGTGACTCTTCGAAGGCTCAAGTTCGTCAACGGAAACATGTTCTCCGCCGATGTCAGTAGCATCAATGTGGTCGAGCAGGACGTCAATATCGTAGATTCGGTCGTCACTGGAAGGGTTGTTCACCGTGAGCGTTCCTTTTACAGTCTGCTTAATGATGACACCTTCAGCATTGAGCGTGGTGGTTTCAATCTCGTGAAGTGTTCCTTCCAACTTGTCGCCTGAAACCGAATCAACTTCGGCACGACTTCGGATCTTGGCTCCAGCCTGTTCACCAGTCAAATCATTGGGTTCCAGATTGGGGAGTGGTGCATCATCGAGAACGGCAGCAGGTGCAAGAGCGCCGAGGGCGTCAAGTGGTGCTGCTGGAGGTGCTGCAAGCGGGTCCATCAACGGGTCAGCCGCTGGGGCTTCTGGCATTGGAGGCATGGGTGGCATCTCAGGAGGTGCTGGGGGTGCTGCAAGCGGGTCCATCAATG
>QQSD01000050.1 GCA_003602485.1 Candidatus Poseidoniales archaeon
TCTCAGGTCGCTGCTTCAACGATCATCGAGCAACAACTTTCCGCTGGAGAAAAGGAGTTGTACATCGTTGCCCCACCGGGTTCCGGAAAAACAATTCTTGGCCTCTATGTTTGGTCCGACCTCGTACGACGTCCCGCATTGGTTCTCTCGCCAAATTCTGCAATTCAAGCTCAATGGGCATCTCGCACCTCGTTATTCGACCTTGACGGTAAGGATGAAATGGTGAGTTTAACTTCGCAACAACCCGGATTATTGACCTCACTTACCTATCAATCCATCACGATGGTACGAACCAAAAGTTCGGATCTAGAGGAAACTGCAACGCAGTTGTGGGTTGAGAAACTCATTGATTTACAAGAAGCATCCGACGACCTTTCTGCACAAGAATGGCTGGATGATTTGCAACTCAAAAATCCCGATTACTTTGAGAAACAGATGAAGGGGTTTCGGAAAAAAGCACGTGGGATTCTCTCGGATGAATCCGGTAGTGTTGCCTGGCTTAACGACAGTTCTAGAGCCGCTATTGAACGATTGCGGGCTGCTGATATCGGATTGATTATTCTCGATGAATGCCACCACTTGACTGAACACTGGGGCAAGGTATTGGTGGAATTGAAGTCAATGTTCGACGACCCCATCATCCTTGGATTAACTGCGACCCCTCCCGATGAAGCAACAGCTATGGACGCTGAACACTATGGGGCACTTCTCGGTGAAATTGACTATGAAGTTCCTATTCCGGCCCTTGTGAGAGACTCAAATCTCGCACCCTACCAAGATTTGTGCTATTTCGTTCGCCCCTCTGCGAAGGAATTGAACTACATCAGTGAGGCTGACACTGCTTTTCTTCAAGTCGTAGATGACATTACTCAACCCCGGGAAGATACGAACGGCAGAACGGAGGCTTTTCCTGATTGGTTGTATACCACGCTGAGTGAACGGTCAATTCCGGGCCGTAACGACCTATCATGGCGTAAATTCGAATCTATTTTACCCGATTTCTCTCAGGCTGCCCGAGCCTATCTCACGCTCTTAAACCGCCCCTTGCCAAAGGGTGTCCCCACCACCACAGTTGGCATAGACGATTTTAGCGAAGCCTCACCGATGATCGTCTTATTACGTCCATTGCTTGACCGGTATGTGCGTTTTGGGCTTCGCCGTTCAACATCTTCAATCGACCATGAACTCGCCGATGAAGTCACCAATAGGTTACGTCTTCTTGGCTACCAAATTACGGAAAGTGGCGCACGACCTTGTGCCTCCCCGGTAAGCAGGATTCTCGCATATGCTGAAGAAAAAACCAAAGCAGTTTCCGAGATTCTCAGAGTCGAATATGATGTGCTGGGTCCGAAATTGAGATGCGTCATTGTTACTGACTTTGAGAAGACATCTTCTACGGCACTCGTCGAAGGAATTCATGACCGGGAAGCGGGTGGGGCGATTGGTGTGTTCAAAGCACTCGTCAACTGTGAATTGGGTGACCAGCTCGACCCTATACTGATGACGGGTAGCACCCTCTTGGTCGATGACGATATTGCAGAAAAGTTTCTCCAGAAAGCACGTACATGGGTTCTTGAGCGAGACCTCAAGATCGAATTTGAAGACATTCAGATGGAACAATTCCATCACATACATGGCTCTGGTGCAGATTGGGCTCCGAGGTATTACTCAACAATGGTCACAGAATTTTTCCAAGAAGGTTTTACAAAATGCTTGATCGGTACTCGCGGGCTCTTGGGAGAAGGATGGGATGCCTCACGAATCAATGTCTTGGTCGACTTAACGACGGTCACAACGAGCATGAGTATCAATCAATTACGCGGCCGTTCGATGCGTTTGGATAAGTTGTGGAAGGAAAAAGTGGCTAATAATTGGGACGTCATTTGTCTTGCAGAAGAGTTCATCAAAGGCTTTGACGATTACGATCGATTCCGTGGAAAACACACCAATCTCTTCGGTGTATGTGATGACGGGTCCATCGAGAAAGGAGTGGGGCACGTTCACGCTGCTTTTACAGAATTACAACCTGAAGGAATCAACGAAGGTATGAACCTCATCAATCAAGAAATGTTGGAGCGAGCACGACAACGTTCCAACTCTCGGCAGCGCTGGGCTATTGGTCAACCCTTCTCCTCAACCGCCAGAAAGTCACTTGAGTTTCTACCATCTCCAGAAGGTGCTGGAGGCTTGGGATTCAAATTTGGAAAGCGTGAACCTTGGGCACAAGAATCCCTCAACAAATCCATCATCACCGCAGTTGCGAACTCAATGTGGGATGCTGGGTTACTTCCAGCAAATAGTAAGCTTGGTGGGGGTGAACGAGGTGGAGGCTGGTATCGATATTATGTCGAGGGGTGCAGTGAAGAACAGTCCGCTATGTTTGCCCAAGCCATTGAGGAAGTCTTTGGAGGCTTAGAAGATGCCAGATATATCATTGGGCGTTCTTCAAGTTATTTTGATGAAACATTCCTTTCGAGGCTTCTACCAGAAGTGCTCGCCAAATTTGTTCGCAAGGAGAGAAATCAATTGGTGATGTTCCACCGTGTCCCTGCTTGTCTTGCCAAGCATAAGGAGCATGCCGCATGGTTTCAAGCGCACTGGAATGCTTTAGTGAGTCCCGGAGAAGCAGTTTATGCTCATAGCAAGGACGGTAAGGCCCTCTTGGCCAAAGCCAAGGCATTGAATCTCGTATCGCGAACACGTTCGCACCTCAAAGACGTGTTCATTTGATCATCGAAGACCTGCAGCCTTGAGTGATTCAAGGAGCACAGCCCCGAGTTCGGATGGATCCTTTGCGCAAGCGATACCTGCGGCTTCGAAGGCTGCGAATTTCTCCTCAGCTGTTCCCTTTCCACCGGAAATAATCGCTCCAGCATGACCCATACGCTTGCCAGGGGGTGCAGTTGCACCTGCAACAAAGCCAACAATGGGCTTGGTAACATGTTCTTTCGCCCATGCAGCCGCTTCTTGCTCAGCATTACCGCCAATTTCTCCAATCATGACAATAGCCTCGGTTTGTTCATCGGCCTCAAAAGCGGCCAAACATTCGATGAAACCTGTACCATTGACGGGGTCGCCTCCAATACCAACACAGGTCGATTGCCCCTCATTGATGCTCATAGTTTGAGCCACGGCCTCATAGGTCAATGTTCCCGATTTGGACACGATTCCGATACGACCTTTTGCATGAATATGGCCGGGCATGATGCCAATTTTTGCCCCACCGCCATCGCCTGGAGTGATGATACCAGGGCAATTTGGTCCAATAAGACGAACGCCGGGCCGGTTTTCAACAAATGCAACGGCCTTCACCATGTCGAGTGTGGGGATTCCTTCTGTAATACAGACAACGATACCTTCACCCTTGATTGTATCAAAGGCGTCTGCGGCTTCCATGATGGCTTCTGCTGCGAAGGGAGGGGGGACGTAGATGACGGTTGCATCAGCATTTGTTGCTTCAATGGCTTCAAACATAGAATCCCAAACGGGGAAAGGTTTGCCTTGAAGGTCAACGCTTTGTCCACCCTTTCCGGGTGTGCATCCACCAACGATTTGAGTTCCGTATTCCACCATCTTATCAGCGTGAAATTGACCTTGCTTTCCTGTGATGCCCTGAACGAGTACTTTTGCGTCTTCTTCAATCCATATTGCCATCAAGCAACACCTCCAATCAATTCTACAATTCGTTGAGCGCCCTCGGCGAGGTCGTCAGCGGGATGGATGTTGAGGTCGGATGCAGCAAGGATTGCTTTGCCTTCGTCGACATTTGTTCCTGCGAGACGGACTACGAGAGGAACATCAAGGTCCAAGGCTTCAGTTGCTGCTATGACGCCACGGGCGATGATGTCACAGCGCATGATGCCTCCGAAGATATTGACCAAGATTCCTTTGACGTTCGGGTCTTCAAGGATGATGGAAAAAGCAGTCTTCACTTGCTCTTCATTGGCTCCGCCACCCACATCGAGGAAATTTGCGGGCTCACCACCGTAGAGTTTGATGACGTCCATGGTCGCCATAGCAAGTCCAGCTCCGTTCACGAGGCAGCCGATGTTGCCATCCAACTTGACATAGGAAAGTCCGGTTTCTTTTGCACGGATTTCGACATCCTCCTCCTCCGAAAGGTCGCGAAGTTCGTCCCAGTTTTTGTGGCGGAATTCTGCATTTTCGTCAAAGGAGATTTTAGCGTCAAGGGCAACGATTTGTTCATCACCAGTTTTGACGAGTGGATTGATTTCAAGCATGGCACAGTCGCTCGCAACGAACATGGTGTACATCGAACTCAGTGCTTTGCCGAAGGATTTGTGTGCTTGCCCGGTCAAACCAAGGGCCAGAGCAAGGTCTCGCTTTTGATAACCAAGCAAGCCAGCGTTGGGGTCGACAGAGATCTTGTGGATTTTTTCTGGCGTGGTTTCTGCAACGTGTTCAATATCCATTCCACCTTCTGTAGAGGCCATGATGAGAACAGATTTGTCTTCACGGTCAACAAGGATTGCCAAGTAGTATTCGTGAGCGATATCGCAACCGGCTTCAACGTAGAGGTTGTTGACGATTTTCCCTTCATCGCCAGTTTGAATTGTGACCAGTACGTTACCCAAAATATTGGCTGCGTAGGTGTTCACCTCATCGCGTGAGAAGGCAATTTTCACACCGCCATCCATCACGTGTTCACGGCTTTCAGGATGGTACAGCGTACCCTTTCCTCGACCACCTGCATGGATTTGAGACTTCACGGCAACGACTTTGCTACCGAGGTGGTCATAAGCGGCGAGAGCAGCCTCTACGGTCGTGCAGTGTACGCCTTCGGGGACGGGTACACCGTTGGCTTTGAGCAAGGCTTTTCCTTGATATTCGTGAATGTTCATGTCGCTTCCCATCTGTGACGAATCAAAGCCCGTCTTTGAATACTTTGCCGGAGCATGCACGAGTGGCGTGGTCACTCAACGCACTTTGCTTCCCATCAACCCGCGCTTTTCATATCATAGTGACCCGAGGGTCAGTTCATGCAGGTCGTTGTTCTTGCGGGTGGCGTTGGCTCCCGATTGCGACCGTGGACCCACAGCATTCCAAAACCACTTCTCCCCGTACTGGACAAGACACTTCTTGAGCACGTCGTGAGTTCTCTTCCCGTGGACATGGTTGACGAAGTTGTTGTTGCAGGAGGATACCGCATTGACCAAATTGAGGAGTACTTCAAAGCCAGCGATGCACCCTTTGACGTTCGTATCGTTCCAGAGGATGAGCCCTTGGGGACAGGTGGGGCGCTTGGAAATTGTCGTGATGTTGTAAGTGGCACCTTTGCTTGTTTCAACGGGGACATCATCTCTTCGCTTGATGCCTCTTCGATGCTATCGCTTCATCGCAAGAACAAATCTGTAGGCACGCTCGGTCTGTGGGAGGTTGAAGACCCAACACGCTTCGGTATTGTTGGCCTTGATCAATCTTCACGCATTACCCGATTTATGGAGAAACCCCGCCCAGAACAGGTCTTTTCAAATCTCATCAATGCGGGTTCCTATATTTTCGAAGACGACATCTTTGACGACATGCCTCGCGGAAAGCATTCTATAGAACGGGACGTGTTTCCTAAATTAGCTGCTGAACAATTGTTGAGCGGTCAATCCTTTGAAGGCTATTTCATTGACGCTGGAACGCCTGCAGCCTGGGGCGATGCGGTGAAAGCCTCGATTTCACATCAACGATGGACCAAAGGCATTGTTCCACCGGGTATGACTTCCTGGTTCGCTGATGAAGCGACTTACAAAGCCTCGAGCCAACAAGCAACAGTTGAGCAATCGATGGTCGGTCTTGGGTGCAGTATCGGTTCCTCGCACCTTGAGGCATCGACCCTCCTCGAAAGAGCTGTTGTTGGTGATGGTTCAATTCTTACATCGTGTCTCGTGGGCGAGGGTGCAGATATTGGCTCAAACTGCCATCTCACCGAGGTCGTGGTAGACCATGGCAGTGTTGTACCCAAGGACACCGTACAGCAAGGTGGTCAATGGCCACCGTTAACCGATTGATTTCCCGCTCTTTCGGGGGGGAGAGGATGAAACCTCAAAACCAATGGGCCATTGGCTCTGTTCATGACAAAGCCATTGATTGTCGTGAATTTCAAAACCTATGCCAGTGCATCTGGAGAAGCAGCTCAAGTTCTCCTCGAGGCCATGGAGGCACATGCCAAGGGCCCTGCTACGATGGTCGCCGTTGCTTCTGCCTTCGACCTAGCGCTCCTTTCTCAAGCCTCAGAACATGTTGAAATTTGGTCTCAACATCTTGACCCTGTGGGTTTGGGAGGTTATACTGGCTGGCTTGAACCGACAACCGCTCTCGCCCGTGGAGCATCTGGAAGCATCATCAATCACGCTGAACACAAGGTTTCGTTGGACCATGTTGAACAATTACTTGCTATGCTACCCGACGACTTTCCTGTTTGTGCTTGCGCTGCTGACGTGCACGAAGCCCGGGCACTTGCAGCACTCAACCCGACCTACATCGCTGTTGAACCACCTGAACTGATTGGCGGAGACATTTCTGTGACAACCGCAGATCCTTCCATCGTAAGCGATACCGTTGCTGCAGTGAAAGCCGTGAACCCAAATGTCCGAGTATTGTGCGGAGCCGGTGTCAAAAACGGCCAGGATGTGGCGAAAGCCCTCGAATTAGGAGCGGAAGGTGTTCTCTTGGCGAGCGGCGTAACAAAGGCCGAAGATGTTGCTTCAGTGCTTGCTGACCTTATTGCGACTCTTTGAATTCAAGGTTATCAGGTACTCACGCTGTCTCTCCTTCGCCTCATGTAAGCCAGTCTTGGCCGGGCAGGTTTCTCGATGAAAGCAAGTCCTGCAACTTCGCTCGCTTGCAGCGAGGGGCAAGATCCCAAGTGAAGGGTCAGCCAAGGCCATTCGTTGTGTCCACCGCATTTCTTGGACATCATGAAGAAGAAGGTCAAGCGCTTCATTCATCGTTTTTTCATCAAATTCAATACGCTGCTCCCGCCAAATGCCGCGGGACCAGGCGAGTTCACGGATTCTGTATTCATCAGCAGATGAGGGGAAACCAGTATGTTGAACTGCCCAATTCGCCATTAAACGATGCTCGAGGTCAATAGTCGGTAGCCACTTACTTGTGCGGAAACGAATGCGGATGAGCGTCCATTTGTCTTGATGGAATACGGCAATGTCAGGTGCTGCAAAGAGGTCAATGCCGTTGAGATTTACTTTTTCTTGCCGCTGGAAATACACCCAACGCTTGCCCTGTTCTCCGAAGACGATACGCAACATCGAACTTTGTTCAAGAGTTCTCAACTGCTCTGCTATTTGATGGATGGCAGTGGCCTTTCGCAAATCGCTCACGTCCATTCTTGTATTCCATAACATTTCATCGACAGTGGATGAAATTCTTCTTCTGCGATAGATGTCACTCCACACCTTTCGTTGGTATTGGTCGCTGAGGCGTTCAATCCAAATCGAGCGAGCAACTCGTACGGTGAGGTCGTCAAATGTTCGTGGTCGTGATGGCACACCACGAAATGGTTTACCCTGCTCCAAGAAGGCATACTGATGTGCCCATGCGCGTGAGCATTCAGTGAAAAGGCGTTGACTGGTTTGACTCCAATGGGGTTGGCGTTGGTGCATAGGGAAGCGTTGAGCATCAACCTGTATAATGCTCGTCCTCAAAGAACACCGAGTTCAAAAGCACTGATCAGGGTGCTAAGAGCCATCCAAAGGGCAATCGGTGTGAGAATCCATCCAACGAATTGAGCAAAGACTTCCCCGCCAAACTTGCCAAAGAGCCTGGAGAATGGACCTCCCCATGATGCTACAATACGCAGCATGAGGACGACGAACCCTCCCGTGAACACCAACAGGAGAAGGAAGAAGGCTGCCATGGGCAGTCCGCTACCACCAGCAAGTGCCGTTGCACCGACCGATTGCGGGAAGAGGTAGGGGAAACTTAGCCAGCCAAACCAGCCTAGCCAGATTCCCAAAAGGACATCTCTGTCCATGTCAACAGGGTCCCGCCATTCACGGAATCCAGCAGGGAAAATGGAGTGAATGAGTTTGCCGAGAAGGTCTGCTTCGTAAGGCGAACCTCGCTTGGCGGTGAAGAAGCACATTTCCAACATCCAAAGCATCATCACAATATCGAGTATGAAGCGAATGGACATGCCCACTGGTAGCAAGGTAACCAGCAAAGCGGGAAGGTTCACAAGGAACAATCCTGCACCCGATGCGACGATGATTGAGCCCCACAAAAGACCAGGTGGAAGTGGTTCTTCGGGGGCAGTCCACTCCTCTCTTGGAAGGGCCAGGAAGAGTAAGAAGAGGCCGGGTCCAAGTAAGAGACCGAAGTAGATACCCGGAGAACTTGGTCCACCAGATTTGATGGCCTCTACCGCTTCAACAATATCCAGCATGGCTGCTGATGAGGGCTGGGAGAATGTGACATGCATGGCAGGGTCGAGGATGAGGACAGAATCCGAAGGGCCGTCTGGAAGACTGTTGGCGAAGATGCTGTTTTCATCGAGATAAACGGTCCACGTGCTATTGGTTGCAATGCCAACCGAATTGGCATCAGCGAGCCTCGCATCTTCGCCTGTTACTACGTGAATCACATTGATTCGTTCGCCCAATTGGTCAAGCGTCCGATTGAATTCATTGGCTTGCGTCAATGCGTTTTCTGAGCCGGGTAGCATCATACCAATGACAAGAGCTTCATGTCCATCAAGCAGTTCACTCACCTTGAATTCCTTCCCGTCAAGTCCGACAAGATTCGAATCCAGGACCTTTGTATTCTCGAGAATACTTGCGTCAGCCCCCAGATTGGGTTGGTCAAATACTGTAGGTATGGTCAATAAAGCCAACACCGCCAGAGCCCCAAGAATTGGAAGTGGGAGAAGTAATCCGCTTCGAAAAGCGTTGACGATATAGCCTCCAAGCGCCAACAGAGTGGTGATGCTCAACCATAAGGCTGCATTGGCAAAGCCATCATCTCCTTTGGTCACTTCAAATCGGATAATGCCTTCAGCGTGGCAGTCGCTGTTGAGGTTGCCTGCTACGGTTCGCATGCAAAATTGAAGATTGAGTTCGCCCACAGGTAGGGTCTTGGTGCCAGACCAGGTGTAGACAGTGTCGTTTCCACCCAAATCACGGGTCATTCGAATCCGTCCGGCACTGGTTTCGATCAAAAACTCCCCGTCTCGGATGCTCTTTTCAGTCGGGTCAAGAGGGCCCCAAATCTCCCATTTCTCGTCACGGAGGTCTTCGAGTCCCCATGGAAGCCGGTGTTCAAATTCCACGTGTGCAAGGCGAGAAGCATCCACCAATATTCGTGCTTCAGGTTGGAAGATGACCCCGTCCATGATGATGCCTCCGCTGTTTTGCTCGAAGCCACCCCATTGGACTCTGGCCTGGGTCCCAAGACATTGGTGATGGACGGAGACACTCAAGGTGAATGCGTCACCTGGCGCCAGACTAAGTGATACATTCTGCATTTCCCCTGAAAAATTCATAGCGTCGTTTTCTGTGACGGTATCGAGAATTTGGTTCACGCTGGTGCTGTAAATCTCGCTTCCACCAACACTGACGGAGTAATAGAGCGTCGTCGAGGATTCAGCGAAGGTTTGACGGGTACAGGTTTGTGGACCTCCACCTCCGTCAAGGATTGCGGAGAAATAGACGCCCATCATGACATTGGTTTCAATGGCTTGCTCAACAGGGGGGCTTTGCAGGGTGAAGACGGGCACAGCATCGTTGGTGACTCCAATCGTCAATCCACCAACGGCAGAATCAGTTTGGCCTCGTTGGAGAACAGCTTCCTCGACATCGGCACCTTCAACGAACAATCGCTCGTGAGGTATGATGGTCCACTCAACGAAGCCTGGTTCAAAGTTCTCTTGGTTATTTGCCGTGACCGTGCTTGAGACGGATAAGGTCAGCATCAAAAAAAGGGCACCAATGACCCAGAATTGACGCCCCATGAACCGACCAAAGGGTCTCAGTTCAAGAATCCAATGCCCTCAAGTCCAGCCTCACAACGGGCTTCCGAGATACAACCACATCAGAACTACCCCGCTTAGAATGGCAAGGCCGTTGACGCCTCCCTTGGTGAGATAGCCCCGGTTTTCCAAGAGAGCACCAAGATAACTGTCAACTTGACAGCCGAGCCAACCAATGAGCGTCAGGACCATGAATAAGGGCATTCCGTCTTCGATAGAAGAACTCGTTTGGGTTAATACCCATGCGGTCAACGTCAACAAAGCCACGACGATTGAACCAGCTGCTGCAGCGAGCTGGCCGTTTGGTGAAAAGCCACCGTTTTCGCCTTGTTCACAGGGCTTGAAGGTCGTGATCATACGAACACGAGTGTCGAGACATCCAATTTCACTCGCAAAGGTATCTGCAGCTGCTACAGCAACTGCGGCGCCAAACATCCAAATGATGGCATCATAGTCTTCGGAAAGGTATGCAAAAATACAGACCAAGCCTGGGATTGCGCCGTTGGCGACTACGTTGGTCCATCCTCGATGGCCGTCACTTGACTCACAAAGTCCGAGGGCTGTTTTTTCTTCGAACTTCCATTTTGTCGCTTTGTGAGAACTGAGGAGGAATCCGAGAAGAATCAGCAGCCAGGTCCAATGGCCCAGGCCTCCAACCACCAAACCGAGGATAGCAGCTGCATTTGCTCCCTTCTTATCGAGCATCTTGGCACGTGAAGATAGGACCAGCAATACTCCGATAAGGAAGGCCGTGACGATGAGGTTCCCAGTGTTGGGTCCGCTCACAAAGAATTCCATGGCTGCAACCACCTTTTACTGCATGTCGGGACATGTCGTGAGCAAAGCGAACAATTGTCGCCTTTTGAAGACATGACCCGTATCTGCGAGAAATCATGTCTCTTTTGAGCCTAAAACGACCGTCGGTAGCCATCGTAATATGCAAAACCACAGCGTGAGAACCATCAGCACCAGCCAACCAAGTTGTAGAAGAATCGCCAGTATTGAATCTGAATCTGCAAGCAGCCTACCAACGCCCCACGAGGTACCGTTCCACAACCCATGGCCTAAAATCGCCAGCAAGATTCCAGTAAGTGGTCTGCTTGGCATTGACCATGCATATTGCTCGTATCGAGATACCAACCGAATCATTCGGTCAGAGGGGATATTTGCCCACCCTGCGGTCGATACAGGTTGGCCTTTTTTGTCATAAAGAATCCAAGTTGCTTCTGGGTCGTGGGTGACAAAGGCTGAGTTTGTGATGTTGGCAAGTCGGTTGTCTCTTGCCAGCCAACAACCGATGGCATACCCACTCAGGCCAGTCCACAGGGCATGGCCGGGAATTGAACTCAACCCTCTCAGGGAGGCAGTGAAAAAGTACGAGATGCTACTGTAATCACTGAGTAATGCCATGAATATGTACTGTGCATTTTCAAGAAGAGCGAAGCCGAGTCCAACCGTTGAGCCGACATAGAATCCGTGTTTGGGCGATACGATCAGGTGGCTCAAGCAGAGGACAGCGAAGGCTTTTGACAATTCTTCACCGATGGGGGCAGAGAGGAAGAGAATCATCCCTTCACCCCAACTACCCACTTCATATGCATCAAATCCCAAACCGTTGAGCACCACTGGTGAGACCAGTGAATTGATGATGATGGCTGGAACAGTGGAGAGCATCCCTGCCACAAGAATCCACTCAGCATCCCTGCGGGACATCGTGATGCCCATGTGACGACTCGTGATGGACCACCAAGCAAACACGGGGGTGGCAAACCCGATGAGCCATGCTGGCAAAACGATGACCACAGCCAGAAGCACCGTCACAACATTTGCACCGTTCAACGTCAACGGTAAGAGGCAGGCAGTCGATACGGTCACGCCAAGGATAAAAAGCAACCAAAGATGCTTGGGGCGCGGCATTTCAAGAGGAGCTGTTGAACGAAAGATATGATGCCTCACCGAGGTAGGTTGAGTCGATTGAATCACCGCACCTCCCGCAAGCGCATGGGTCGTTTGACCGATGGGATCGGGGTGTGCATTGATGCTGTGAGTGAGTTTCGGTCTTCGGAGGAAGAAAAACACCATCAAGAAAGGAGAAAGACACAAACTGCCCACGAAGGTGACGAAGGGGTCAAAGGGTCCGAGTGTTCCGTTCATGTCGCCATCGATATAGCCAGCAACAACCAACACTGCGAGTTGAGCGATGAAGAAGCAAATAATCACCAAGCCCAACATGGAGCGAACAGTCTGCCAAGGTGTCGAAGCACGCCAAACGGTGAGTTGTTCAGGCGTTGGCGTCAGCGGAATACCTGTGGGTATCATTGGACGCAGGTTCGGTTGCAAACTGTTCACCATCAAGGATGAGTACCCGCTCAGTTCGCCCATCATTCGTCACTGAAAAACAGCATTCGGCAGTGGCCATCATCATTGCGGATGTACTGTTGCACATTAGCGCACCATTTGAAAGAATCCGTGGTTTGGAAAAAAACGCCGCTTGAAATACTCTTTGGAAACCANNAGAGTCCATGGGCCTACTTTCAAGCGCGTTTGCCCCAAGGAAAGACCACAAGGGCATGTCCACACCAAGCTATGCTGCACGCTGGTTCCTGCCCGTTTGCATGGCCGTCGTTGGGGCTTGGGCGTGGGGACTCACAGACGGCAATCTCGTCATGTGGTCGGCCCTCACTGTCATGGTTGCCACGCCAGCGTTGAGTTTGGGCTGGTACCTCATCGGGTTGATGTCAACTCAGTTTGAACCCTTGTACATTCTTGATAAGGCTGAAAAAGCACATAAAGCCAGAATAGAGCAGAGAAAAACCAGCGAATCTGCTTGAATCAAGTGCTACCTCGTCCTCGGAATTCAAGTGGATTTGCAATTACGTGGTCGCATCTAGAACTAAAAATGTCATCATATGTCGGGAAAATGTATTTACCAAGCATTTTATTTCTCGAGATATGAATAAGAAATCACAATGTTCAATTTTCGTCGTAGTTATGTTCATTTTCCAGTCATGGGCCTTGGCTGTTGAGGCTCCTGCTGAAGTGTTTGATACTTCCCCCGATTCAATGGACGTGATTCCTGCACCTGGTTCACTCAATACTCCAGGGTTCCATGAGGGGAGCGTTTTCTCAGAGGCCACGTTGGCAGCTGGTGGGTATCATACCTGCGCCATCTTGGACAATAGTTCCGTTTCATGTTGGGGCAATGATAACGAAGGGCAACTTGGAAACGGAATGGGTCCATCTCAGGATACTCCAGATCTGACTCTTTGGGGGATTAATGCTTCATCTGGCTTGACCGCTACGAGTATTTCTACGGGAGGAAGTCACACGTGTGTGCTGGCTTTCAATTTGTACGGCAACGGAGTGAGTTGTTGGGGTTCAAACACTCAACAACAAGTCGGTCCATCATGGTCGAGTTCCTCTTTCAACGAACCTGGAGGCTTGATTAGTGTAGCCTCGAATGCTCAACCGGTTGCTCTTGATTCTGGTCTTGACCACACCTGTGCGGTCTTAGATGATGGAAACGTGTCATGTTGGGGGGCTAACAACATGGGCCAAGTCGGGACTTCACCCTCACAATCACCGTCCATTAGACCACAATACAGTAACTTCATCGACATGAGTTCCTTTGGTCATGTGAAGGCCTTGGGGCTCGGAGGCGACCATTCCTGTGCCATTGTCGTGAACGGCTCAGTGGCTTGCTGGGGCAACAATTCGGTAGGGCAACTTGGTCGAGGTTACGCCAACGCATACGATTCTAATCCTTGGTATGTTCAACCGTTTGGACAAAACCGAACTGCAATCGCAATTGATGGAGGTGGCAACACGACTTGTGCCTTGCTCAATGATGGTTCTGTCTCATGTTGGGGGGCTGGAGATTTAGGGCAATTGGGTAATAACAACAGTGCGAATTCGAACACTCCTCAACCAGTATCGGCGTTTCCAGGAAACAAAATTGCTGTAAGCGTTGCTGTTGGTTGGGGGCATGGATGCGCTCTACTGAACGACCAGAACATTTCATGTTGGGGTGACAATTCGGCAGGACAACTTGGTAATAATAACTCCACAAATACCTCAGTACCAGTGCTTGCACAACCAATGGGCGGAACGGCCAAACCTGTCGCCCTCACTCTCAACACCTATCATACGTGTGCATTGTTGGACGATGGGGATGCCGCATGTTGGGGTTATGGCTTATCTGGTGCTCTTGGAACGGGCGGATCAAGTTCTTCAACACCTGTTGCCGTTGATGTCGTCCCGTCATCCATCGCCAATATTGATAACGGGGGCTGGCACACCTGCGCTGTCTTGAACAACGGCTCCGTTGCCTGCTGGGGTTTCAATGATGAACAACAAGTTGGTTCATACCGTCCAGGATCCGACCCATCTGCTACCTTCATTCAAGGATACGATACCGCTCGACCCGCTTCTGTGGTTCGAAGTGGCGTTTTGCATACTTGCGCTGTTGATACTTCAGGGGACATCGGATGTTGGGGTCGAGGTACTGAGGGCCAGTTAGGTAATGGTGGAACTTCCCAGTCACGAATCCCAGTGAATGTATCTTTGCCGGCAGGTGCCAAAGCCGTTGATATTGCACTGGGTTATACTCACACATGTGCGTTGTTGACCAATGGAAGCGTCATGTGTTGGGGTAGTGGCCAATACGGTCAGTTGGGTGCGGGGTGGGCGACAACATCCAGTACTACACCAACCTACACGTCCACGCTCGGTTCTTCAGCACGCACCGGTGTGGCTATTTCTGCGAATTATTATCACACATGTGTGCTATTGGACGATGGTAGTATGGTCTGTTGGGGACACAATGGCTGGGGAGGGCTTGGGACAGGCTCCTTCACCGACATGTATGTGCCCACATATGTCCAGACACTGAGCAGTGGTTCAAGTAGAACGGCGACGTCAATCTCCACCGGTTTCGGACATACTTGTGCCATCACAAACACAGGCCCATACTGTTGGGGGAGGGCAGATTCCGGACAGCTTGGTGATGGGCAAAATCAGTACAACCAACCAACACCCCAATCCGTTGGCTCATTCGGAATTGGAGTTTCTGCAGTCAACATCACTGCTGGCTGGCAACACACATGCGCTTCACTTTCCAATGGCAATCTGTCGTGTTGGGGAGGTGACGCACTTGCTACCTTGGGCCCTACTGCACAATCAAGTACAACGGTTCCAGGACCACAATTCAATCTCTCCTCCAATGGGACGATTGTGGGCCTCACTACTATGAACGCCCACACTTGTGCTTTGACCAACAACAATGAGTCTTGGTGTTGGGGCTTGAGCAGCGCAGGTCAACTTGGCAATGGTATTTCCTCCGACCGATTGGTTCCGACATTGGTTGCTGCCTTCCCAGGCAACCGCAACATCGCTTTGCCGGAGCGGGATTGGGACGGAGATGGTGTCTTGAACGAACACCAAGCCGTGCTTGATACACAGGACGGAGATGGCGACGGCTGGGATGACGATGATGATGACTTCAACACCACGATGTATCGGTCTGTTTCCTGTCTCGCAGGAACTTATGGTGCCTACGGCTGTGCGGACACCAGTCCGGGAACCTACGCACCGGTCACAGGACTGCTGTTTCCTTACGTGTCATCACGAGGGCATTATGTCCCTGGATTCGCAGCAACCTCGCAAACTCCTTGTGGCCTAGGAACCTATCAAGCGCTAGAGGGGCAAACAGGGTGCACGCCTGCGGACCCTGGCTACAACGTCGCCTTCAACGGTTCATACTATCAATCCTATTGCTACTACGGGAGTTACCAACCGAAATCCGGTCAGGCTGTGTGTCTTGATGCCGACCCCGGACATTTTGTCTATGGGTACGGGATGACTGCCCAAACTCCGTGCAACTATGGAACCTATCAGGCTTACAGCGGAATGTCGTATTGCGATAATGCCCCTCCAGGTTACTATGTGGACATTATCGGTGCAAACGCCTCAACGGCGTGTCCAGTCGGCACCTATGGTACTCAAAGTGGTGCTGTGTCGGTCGCAATATGCAATTTAGCTTATCCGGGTTCCTACGTTGACACTCCGGGTTCATCAAGCGTAACATTCTGCCCTCGTGGCACATACAACGCCCTTTCTGGAGCCAATTCCTCGGCTTGGTGTCTTGACGCTGACCCGGGTGGTTACGTCGATCAACAGGGTCAATTCACTCAGAAAATGTGTCCTCCAGGAACCTATAACCCGGACTCAGGGTCAACATCAGAAGGTGATTGCCGCATCACCTCGCCTGGACATTATTCTCCAGCTGCGGGTCAAGTCAATCAAACACCTTGTCCAGAAGGGACTTACCAACCCAATACCAATTCCACTTCATGCCTTGATGCCGGAGGTGGATGGTATGCAAACGGAACGGGTAATACTGTCATTACACCATGTCCAAGCGGGACATACAATCCGAACCCAACATCATCAAATTCTGGCGACTGCATCACGGTTGAACCTGGTTACTATGCCCCAGCGCTGGGCAATAGTGAACCAATACCTTGTGCGTCGGGGAGTTACCAACCCTTGGCAGGTCAGTCCAGTTGTCATTTGGCTGATATCGGTTATGTGGTTGCAGCTTCTGCCCAAACCAACCAAACTGCTTGCTTGCCAGGCACCTATCAGTCGATATCCGGTCAAATACGTTGCTTCGATGCAGACCCTGGTTTCTATGTCAACGCCACGGCATCAGCCAACCAAACGGCTTGTGATATTGGCAGTTATCAACCATCCTCCGCTTCAACCGTGTGTATCTTGACATCCCCCGGCCATTACACTGGTGTTCCGGGATCAAGTTACCAGCAAATTTGTCCGAAGGGAACTTATCAGCCATTGGGTGGAATGGCCTCGTGTGAGATTGCTGATGCCGGATACTTTGTTGATGGCGAGGGTAGGGTCAGTCAGCGTGCTTGTCAACCTGGTACTTACAATCCAAACGAAAGCGGAATGAGCGAACAATCGTGTTTGCAGGCGGACATTGGCCACTATGTCCCCGACCAAGGACAATCACAACAGTTGCCTTGCCCAATAGGGACGTATCAACGCGATGAAGGAACTACTGGATGTGACGCAGCCTCACCGGGGCATGTCGTCAATTCTACCGGTTCGTACCGACAAGAGGCGTGCGACCTCGGATTCTATCAGCCTGAAACCGGTAAGGGAATCTGTGTTGAGGCTGATGTCGGCCATTTCGTAGATACTACGGGGTCTCGTGTTCAGTACGAATGCCCGTTCGGGACATATCAGCCAGAGGCTGCTCAATCCAAGTGCCTCACTGCGCCTTCGGGGTCCTATGTGGATTCGACCCTCGGAACTGCTCAATCCAACATCATGCTTTGTCCACTCGGCACCTTCAATCCTGAGGGAGGAGGTTCCAATGTAGGTGACTGTATTCTGGCTTCAAAGGGGTATTATGTCGACCAACTTGGACAGGTTGAACAGCAACCTTGCAGGTTTGGAACCTACCAGCCAAGCGATGGTGCAGCTTCATGCCGACTTGCAGATCAGGGATATTATGTGCCCTTTATGACATCCATCACCCAACTTATGTGCCCCGAGGGGACTTCTACTTTGGAACCAGGAGCAGAGGATGAAACATCGTGTGTACCAGACTTTGACGGCGACGGTATACCAGATGTATCGGACACTGATGGTGATGATGATGGTGTGCCTGATGAGCGCGATGCCTTCCCTTACGATCCTAAGGAGCAGATGGATTCGGACGGCGACGGTGTTGGTGACGCCCAAGAGGCTGAGGACCAGCGACAGATGATGAGGATGGCGTTTGTGTTATTCTTACTGGTAGCCGTAGGTGCTGTTTTGGTTCGGAGAAGGCGACGAGAACCCTCTCTTCCCGAAGTCAAAATACCTGACAAATCCTTGCCTACACTCGATGACCTTTGGGTCAACGGCCCTGAGTTGCCACCTCTACCAAACCCTGTTCTTGAGGGCGACCATGAATCTGCAAAGTTGAATCCTACCGAAACGCGATACCCTCTCGAGGTCTGGACAGAAGACGGATACGAATGGCGCACGCTCAGCGATGGCACAATTGAGTGGAATAACAACGGTACGTGGGTCGTTTATTCAGTAGACAACCCCCAATCCTCTCATGAAGTATCGGTAGCGGAACAAACCGAAGAACCAGAGAGCCAGCCAGAAGAGGACAACTTGCCAAGTAGCGAAGAACACAACTGAGAACTCGTCTCTCAAACGATGTTGGGTACTGCGGCCCAACTCCGATGGCAATGGGATTGCAACTGAGGAGTTCTTCAGTCAAGCCATCCGTAGGTCCAATCGTGGGGCGGAGCAAAGGTTTCCTTGATGGAACGTGGACTGACCCAGCGGAGAAGATTCAACGGACTTCCTGCCTTGTCGTTGGTTCCACTGCCCCGAGCGCCTCCAAACGGTTGTTGACCGACAACGGCACCAGTTGGCTTGTCGTTGATGTAGAAATTGCCTGCCGAATAGCGGAGTGCATTCATGGCGGTTTCTACATGGACTCGGTCAGTAGCAAAGATAGAACCCGTCAAAGCATATTCTGACGTTTCATCACAGAGGGTGAGGGTTGCTTCAAAGTCCTCATCTGGGTAGACGTGGATGGAGAGAACAGGGCCAAAGATTTCCTCCACCATGGTCTCGCTCTTGGGATCATTGCACACGATTGTGGTAGGTTGGATGAAGTAACCCTTGCTGCTATCATATGTTCCTCCCGTCACGATTTCACAGGATGGGTTTGCCGCTGCACGGTCGATATATCCGGTAATGTTGTCGAAGGATTTCTGGTCGATGACAGCACCAAGGAAATTTGAGAAGTTTCGAACATCACCAACGGTAATCTTGCCCACTTCTTCGCAATAATCATCTTTGATGGCGTTCCATACTGATGTTGGAATATACGCCCGGCTGGCAGCACTGCATTTTTGTCCTTGGAATTCAAATCCACCACGGAGCAAAGCCACCAAAAGGGCGCGTTGGTCACAATCTGGGTGTGCAACGATGAAGTCCTTACCGCCTGTTTCACCAACGATACGGGGATAGGACTTCAGGCGTTCCAAATTGTTCGCCACATCGCGCCACATCTGACGGAATACCTGTGTTGAACCTGTAAAGTGAATACCTGCTAACTCGGGGTGCTCAAGGCACATGCCGCCAACAAGGCTGGCTTTTCCAGGGACGAAATTAATGACGCCACCGGGTAGGCCAGCATCCATCATAAGGCGCATTAAGCGGTAGTTGGAAACGTAGGAGTTGCGGGAAGGTTTCCAAACACCGACGTTCCCCATGAGAGCAGCACTTGATGGCAGATTAGCAGCGATGCTTGAGAAGTTGAAGGGCGTTACCGAGAAGACAAATCCTTCCAAGGGACGGACTTCGCTGGAGTTCCACATGCTGGATGGAGAGACAGGTGGCTGCAGGTCAGCATAGATCTGTCGAGCATAATCGGCATTAAACCGCCAGAAGTCAATGAGTTCACACGCCGAATCGATTTCTGCCTGGTGGCATGTTTTTGACTGGTTGAGCATCGTTGAGGCGTTGATTTCAGCTCGTCGTGGCCCTCGAAGCAACTCACTTGCCTTGAGGAAAATGGCAGCACGGGACTGCCAAGGCATGGTGGACCACATCTCATGTGCGTCGAGTGCAGAGGTGATTGCCGCCTCGATTTCTTTCTTGCCAGCCATGTGTACTCGGGCAATAACGTGGCCGTGGTCGTGGGGCATGACCTGCTCCACCACATCGCCAGTGAAGATTTCCTCACCGTTGATGATGCAAGGAATTTCGAGAATTTCATTGGATTGTCGCTTTAATTCTACTTCAAGAGCCGCACGTTCAGCACTTCCCGGCAAGTATCCGAGGATGGGTTCGTTGACTGGCGTGGGTGGCATTGGTATGCTGTTGACCATGAAGCGCGGTCGCACACGACGCTTCTTGAACATCACCCATGGGAACAATGGACGGCTCAATCGTAAAGGTGAGCGTGTTTGGCTCGCACCTTAGCGATTTTTGGACCGACAACCGCTGCGCAATAGCCCTGGTAAGGGTTGCGAGCATAGTAGTCATGGTGTTCTTTTTCAGCGATTGTAAAATGAATCGCATCTTCAATCGTGGTGACAATGGGGGCGTCAAAATGAGGCTCCATGCGCTGAATTATAGATTCTGCAAGCATTCGCTGAGTATCGTTTAACGGCATGATGCAACTGCGATATTGGGTTCCGATATCGTTGCCTTGTCGGTTGAGTTGAGTCGGGTCGTGAACGGTGAAGAAGACCTCGAGCAGCGTTTCATAATCGATGACTTGTGGGTCATAGACGACTTCAACAATCTCTGCATGGCCCGTAGTTCCCGAGCACACTGCTCGGTAGGTTGGGCGCTCATCGTGTCCTCCTGCATAGGCAGGAAGTGCAGATTCAATACCACGAATTTGTTTGTATGCTCCTTCAACGCACCAGAAGCATCCTCCTCCAACGAGCATTCGTTCCATGACCGTGGGTCGTCACCCTCACCTATGAATCTTTGATGTGCGCCATGGAACAGCCAAGCAAGATACAAATTGGGTTCATCAAAGAGGTTCAAGGGGAATTTTATGACCTGCACCCCCCAGTCCATGAAACCATTAGTCCTATGAGGTAAGGGCACGTGGAAATATCATGAGGTTGACGGCGTATGTCCTGGTCGTGCTTCTTCTAACGTCTGTTTTACCCCTATCTTCAGGTGCAGAAGCGTCAACTTCTGACCGAGCCGAACTTGATTTGGCAGAAAATCTGGATATGGCTCTCTTCTCCGAACGTTACTCGATGGCAGTCCAATCTTCGTTGGCACGAGTTGTTGACCTCTCGAGATATTCCGCAGAACAAATTGAGCAAACATCCTCATGGGTCGCCATTGGACCTACGCCAGTTGGCGAGGCTCTCCCTCACCTGGAGGGTGCATGGTTGGTGTATGGGGATGGTTTTGCAGGTTTGCAAGACCTGTCAGGTATGCAAGATGACGGTTTGATAGAAGCCTTCTATCCGCTGATTGAACAGGAACAACTCCCCCGATGGGTGCCCAACGACCCGAAGTTGAGTGACCAATGGCACCTGATCAACACCGGTCAGTCCGGTGGGACGGTTGGAGAGGACGTGAACATCACCGCAGCATGGGATTCATATCGTGGCCAAGGAGTCATCATTGGGGTGGTCGATGACGGATTTGACTGGAACCACCCCGACCTTGACGATCACTACGAACCCACGCTGGATTACGACTATTGCAGCAACGATGGTGACCCCACTCCAGCATCAAACGACGCACACGGAACCGCTGCAGGCGGTGTCGCAGCTGCGGTTGGCAACAATAGTTTGGGCGTATCTGGTGCTGCTCCTATGGCCGGTTTGGCTGGCCTTCAATTGATTTCATGCAGCACCACTGACATTCGAGAAGCAAATACATTGGCTCACGAGCGGCAAAACATCGACATTTACTCAAATTCATGGGGGCCGAGCGATAACGGTGAGACTCTTTCAGGACCTGGGCCACTGATGATGGCAGCAATGGAAGCAGATGCTCACCAAGGCCGTGGAGGCTTGGGCAACATTATCACGTGGGCGGCGGGGAATGGATTGGATGACGATGATAATTCCAATAATGACGGGTATGCGAACCTTCGCTATACGATTGCAGTCACTGCCGTGACCTACAAGGGCGAACAATCCTACTACGCAGAGCCGGGTGCAAATATCCTCGTCGCTGCCCCTTCAAACGGAGACGGTGAGGCAATCACGACCACCGACATTGAAGGTTCGGGAGGATATACTTCCAACGATTACACCAATACCTTCGGAGGAACATCTTCCGCCACGCCTCTGGTCTCTGGGGTCATCGCTCTTATGCTGGAAGCCAATAATAATCTGACCTGGCGAGACGTGCAGCATATCTTGGTTGAATCCTCTCGTAAGAACGACCCCCAAGATTCTTCTTGGAATACCAACGGTAACGGACATCTTGTGAGCCACAAGTATGGTTTTGGCGTGGTAGATGCTTCAGCAGCCGTTTTTCTCGCGGAAAATTGGACGCTTGTGGATGAAGAAATCAATACTTCATCTGGAATGCAATCTGCCAATACTGCCATCCCTGACAACAGTGGTTCACCGGTGAACTTTTCAGTCAACGTCACCGAACCGATGCATCTTGAGAACGTCGATATCTACGTCGACATTGACCACACCTATCGTGGTGATTTGGAAATTATTCTTACCTCGCCATCAGGTACGCAAAGCATTCTCGCAGAAAAGCACGAAGATGCCAACAATAACTACGCAGACTGGCGTTTTTCTTCAGTTCATCATTGGGGTGAAGAGAGCCGAGGACAGTGGACATTGAGTATTGAAGACCAGGGAAATAACGATGTTGGAGAACTCGTTGAATGGGGCTTAGTCCTGCACGGAACAGAACGTGATATCGACAGTGATGACGATCTCTTGACCGATGCTAATGAAACCGAGGTCTACTTCACCGACCCCTTCGATGCAGACAGTGACGACGATGGATTGGATGACGGGTACGAAGTCTTCAATTCCTCAACCGACCCCAACGACCCTGATTCTGACGGTGATGGCTTGAACGACGGCATTGAACTTCTCTCATTGATTCCCACCGACCCACTTGACGCAGATACCGATGACGATGGCCTAAGTGATGGCCTTGAAGTTCTCGTGGAAGGCACCAACCCTCTTGCGCTCGACACAGATGGAGATGGTCTTGACGATGGAACTGAGGTCTTGGTTAATTCCACAAATCCCTTGGTCACGGACACCGATGGAGACCAATTAAGCGATGGTGAAGAAGTCATGACCTACTTCTCTGACCCCTTGGTCTACGACCCAAATGCGGATGAGGATGGCTTCTACTGGTTTAATGACTGCAATGATAGTGACAGCATGATTTACCCTGGAGCCAGTGAACGACTCAATGGATTGGATGATGATTGTGACGGCCAATGGGACGAGGGATTCAACGAAAGCGACATCGATGAAGACACCCTTTCAGACTATGATGAATTCCACGTGCACGGGACCAATGTGAGTCTTGCTGACACTGATGGTGACCTGCTGAGAGACGACATGGAGCTCTTCGTGTACTTCACCGACCCGCTCAGTGCTGACAACGATAGCGATGCAGATTCGTTTTACTGGTTTGAAGATTGCAACGACCTTAACCCATCCATCAACCCTGACATGCCAGAACAATTGGACGGAATTGACAACAATTGCAACCAGCTCATCGATGAGGCCTTCTTTTCCACCGACAGCGACGCTGACGGGTTGCTGGATTTCGACGAATATACCAATCGAAGTACCAACCCCTTTGATGCCGATACGGACGGAGACGGACTCTTTGACGGCGAGGAAGTCTATGACACAATGACCGACCCACTTGTGCAAGATCTGGACAACGACAGCGATGGCTACCGTTGGTTCTTGGATTGCGATGACACACGGACCAGTGTTGCTCCTAACCAACTCGAACAATGGAATGGCCGAGACGATGATTGCGACGGAAGTATTGACGATGGCGTTGACCGTTTGTCCTTCTTGATTCCCATGCCTTCCAACCGAACTCTCATCCTTAACGCAACCAGCGAACCTCTGGAATTGATGGTGGAGTTTGATTTGACAGAAGAAGCGCTTAACGAATTGGAAATGAGCATTCAATGGGTACGTAACGGGACGTTGCTTGGCACCGATGTCGCCCTTTCTTTGCCACCCATGAACTGTAAAACAGCCAACTTCTCCTTTGACGAAGAGATCTGTGCCTTTGATGGCAGAACAGGACCCTACCAATACACTGCAGTGGTCAGTGACGGTCGTGGGAGTGCAAATCTCACCTGGACAGTGTTCTACACCGTTTGGCATCCGGAGGAAGTTCAGTCTTCTTCGCTGATAGAAACGTATTCTGTTGCAATTGGGTTAGGACTGGTTGTCATCGTACTGCTGGCAGTTCTCTTTGTCCAACGCCGCCGCCCTCCCGAAGTCAAACCGAGTGCATTCCACCCCGAAAATGCCTTTTCTCAAGTACCGAGTGCCCCTGATTTGGGCCACTTCCAATGATGTCCCCCTATGAGAATCTAGTTGGCAATGGGTAGCGTCTGACAAGGCCCACTGCAGGCCCATTGATTTGTCAATAACTGAGCAATGGGTATTCGGATAGACCCTTTGATTCAATCCGGAAGCAAATGTTCCATTGTTTACTCAGAAGGTTTGTAAGATCGTTTTATGAAGAGCTCTTCCAGCACTACTCGGCTGGTTGCTCTTCTTCGTTCATGTGAAGATAACCAGAGGCCATTAAACCGCCCATGAATATGAATGGAGGAGCCAAAAAGGCTGCACCCGGCATTTCATACCCTGTTGAAGGGAGCAAGACGAACATGGCTACAAAAAACAGGCAAATAACGGCGCCATTGGCTAAAGCA
>QQSD01000051.1 GCA_003602485.1 Candidatus Poseidoniales archaeon
TTCCTCAAGTCATGATGGATGAAGGAAGCATAACATTCCTTGGATGGAGCATAGGAGATCTGCAAACAGTCAGTCTCAACGGTGCTCAAACCGAGGTCGAAATCGTTGGTACATCCACTGCAGAATTGGCGAGAACGATGTATTTCTTACGAGATGATCTGAGTGGGATTTTGGGAGTCAATGCGACTTCAATATATCTTGACCTTCCCTCAGGAGTTGAAGTCGACTCTGCATTAGGAGAGGCATCCATGGGTATTGTTGAGAGACAAACACTCCTTGATGGAATCAACAGTTTGCTCGACCAACAGACCCAGATTTTTCAGGCCATGATGTACCTTGGGCTGTTGTTTACGGTTGTTGTTATGTTCAATACAATGATCATGAACGTTGCAGAGCGCGATTTCGAACTGGCTACGTTGCGTGTTCTTGGGGCATCCACGCGAAATCTTGGAACCATGCTCCTGTTTGAGAGTTTACTCATCGGCATCATTGGCGGTATCGTCGGTGTTCTGTTTGCGTACGGAGGGGCGGTTGGCTTAGCAGCATCGTTCTCATCCTGGCAATTCTTCGTACCGGTGACAATTGTTCCAAGTGTAGCCTGGCAGTTGATGTCTGGCGTTATCATCATCGCCGTTGCAATGACGCCTTTCGGCATGTGGCGACTTCGCCGAATGGATTTGGTTGAGAAGGTCAAAGACTTGTCTCAGTGAAGCGAACCTTTCATGGAGCGTCTTCGTCACCGTAAGGGCATGGACAGGGTTCCGAAGGCAGGTCAGCGCGTGTCGGCCAAAGTGTCCACACACAACGGCGAAGTCGTGCATGAAGGCCTTGTCCTTCCGCCTTCCTCTCCAAAACACATCACGTTGAAGTTGGACAACGGCTACAATGTGAGTTATCCTGAAGCCGACCTCATCTCGGTTGAAGAACTCACCCAGCCTGCTGCAGCAGCAAAACCTTCCACACCCACAATTGAGGCCTCAGCAGACCTTCCAAGAATTCGACTCATCCATACCGGAGGCACCATCGCTTCAAAAGTGGATTATGCAACTGGTGCAGTTGAAGCAAAATTCGAACCAGAAGAATTGCTCAATGCCATACCCGAACTTGCTACCATCGCTCAACTCGATTCGGTCAAAATAGGAAACATGTTCAGCGATGACATCAGACCGCAACACTGGAACATCATGTCAAATGCTTGTGCAGAGGCTTTTGCGGACGGGTGTGTTGGTGTTGTGATTGCTCACGGCACCGACACCTTGCACATCACTTCTTCAGCCCTCAATTTTGCTTTTGCCGGTAACGGTGAACGCCCGCCAGGCGTTATCGCCATGGTTGGTTCCCAACGCTCGAGCGACCGAGGTTCATCGGATGCTACGGAGAACCTTCTTGCTGCCGTATACTGGGCTGCCAACGGACCGAAACCGACCGGTGATTCTGGAGATAGTGTCGTTGTCGTCATGCACGACACGCAGAGCGACGGCGTCATGGCCGTGCACTCTGGGCTTGCCGTTCGCAAGATGCATTCTTCACGCAGGGATGCTTTTCAGGCAATCAATGCTCAACCTTTGGCCAAGCTCCACCTTGAGGGCTCTACCTTTTCATCCACCCTTACACCTTCCTATGAAGCAGCCCGTAAGGCTGCAAGTGACCGGAAAATCTCATCCAAGCCGAGCACTTACGAACCCCGTCAACGGCTGGCTCAATTCATGGCAGGCCCTTGGTTGCATGCCGAGCATGTTGAAGCCGTCGTGAACACTGGTATCCAGGGCGTCATCTTCCACGGGACGGGGCTTGGCCATCTGCCTATCGAAGACCCTCAAGGAGATGCACCGGAAAATCTCAGTCTGTGGCGCTCACTCACTCGCTGTATCAACCGCGAACTGCCCGTTCTCATCATCAACCAGTGCATCAACGGACCGATTGATATGAACGTCTACTCCAAAGGGAGAAAACAACAGGCCATGGGCTTGCTGGGTCATGGAATGAGTTCAACACCTGAAGCCATGATTACAAAATTGCACTGGTGTCTTTCTCAAAACAAAGACATCACCAAGATCATGAGTGAAAACCTCTGTGGAGAACACCGCGAAAATCTGTATGATTAAGCGCTTGAATGAAGAACCGTGAAGGAGTGGAAGAGTCGTGGATGGAAACGCTGGTCACCGTCTTGAAGAGCTTCGTGGGAAACGCGAGGCAGCACGACTTGGTGGTGGACTCAAGCGCCAGGAAGCCATCAGAACCAGCGGACGTGGCACTGCTCGCGACAGGATTTCACTCCTGCTGGACGAAGGTTCCTTCCTCGAATTAGACGCATTCGTCACCCACCGAACGGACGACCACGACATGTTCCTTCACAAAACGCTTGGCGACGGTGTCGTCACGGGACAAGGCACCATTGAAGGTCGTCGTGTCTATTGTTTTGCTCAAGACTTCAGCGTCCATGGCGGCAGCATGGGTGAAATGCACGCCCTGAAAATCGCGAAGGTCGTCGAAATGGCTGAACGAGCCAAAGCCCCACTCATTGCCATGTGGGACGGAGGCGGTCAACGGGCACAAGACGGCGTCAACGCACTCGCTGGAACTGGAGAACTGCTCGACAGAATCGTTCAGTGTAGTGGTCGGATTCCGATGATCAGCGTTGTACTCGGGCCAGTCGTGGGAGCTTCTGCACTTGCAGCATCCCTGTCCGACTTCACCATCCTCGGAGAAGAAAACGGACAACTCTTCATGTCGTCCCCACTCGAAACTCCCGAAGTCATTAGCGGGGAAGTGGATGCTGCTGGTTTGGGTGGAGCGACCCTCCATGCCTCAAGGTCGGGTATCGCCTCATTGATTGCTGAGGATGAAGAAGATGCGTGTGAATTAGCAGCCACCTTGCTGTCCTACTTGCCAGACCACAACATGGCAGACCCGCCCTTGGTTCCAACCGCAGACCCAATCTCTCGCCTGAACGAGCATCTCCAGGACCTCGTCCCTGACAATCCAAACAAGCCCTATGACATGGTCAGCGTTGTTGAAGAAGTCGTTGATGACGGAGTCTTCACGGAATTATTCCCCGCCTATGCGGACAACATCATCATCGGCTTTGCTCGTCTTGCTGGCGCCACCATTGGTGTCGTCGGAAACCAGCCAAAGGTTCTCGCAGGATGCCTTGACATCGACGCTTCCATCAAAGCAGCCCGATTTATTCGTACCTGTGATGCATTCAATATCCCCTTGGTGACCTTTGAGGACGTCCCTGGTTTCCTTCCAGGGGTTGTTCAAGAATGGGGTGGCATCATTCGCCACGGAGCTAAGTTGCTCTTCGCCTACGCTGAAGCGACCGTACCAAAACTTACCTTGGTTACACGGAAAGCCTACGGTGGAGCCTATCTCGCCATGTCCTGCAAGCATTTGCAAAGCGATTACAATGTTGCCTGGCCAACCGCTGAACTCGCAGTGATGGGGGCTGAAGGTGCGGTCAACATCATTCATCGGAGAGAAATTCAGGCGGTTCCTGACGAAGAGAAAGAAAACGTCCGTTTACGCCTCGTTGATGAATACAAAGCCAAGTTTGGAGACCCCTATGTCGCTGCGCGTAACGGATGGCTTGACGACGTTATCGAGCCACAGGAAAGTCGTCTGCGCTTGTGCCGCGCCCTCAACATATTGAAGTCAAAAAGAGAATGGTCACCGCCCAAAAAACACGGCAACATACCGTTGTGACCTTCACTTCAAACGCTCTGCACGAGCAAGTAATCCGCCAGAAGAGGGTTTGATTTCGTCTTCATCTGAAGTGTCCTGTTCGGCCAATGATAGGTCGCTTTCATCTCCACCTCGTCGCCGGACGAGAAGAGCCACCAGGATGAAGAGAACCAGAAGCCCTCCACCGATGAGTACAGATGGTAGGAGTCCCGATGCTGAGTCTTCATTTGAATTCGAATCCGTCACCGCTCCGCCTTGTTGAGTATCGTCAAAGATGTAACTCACAATGATATCTCGATCCAGTTCATCATCGTGGAGTTTGAGTTTGAAGTCCATGGCATCAGTTTGAGATTCTGGAAGGGAAATGATGGTCACACATTGAGCCGTTGTAAGCGATTCAATCAAACAGGAGTGGTCGGTTGGTATGAGCACCCCGTCAATGGTCAAGATGCCGCTTGTGTTCAGTATCCCATCGATGTCGATCATGGACCATTGCATGGTGGCAGAATTGCCCCCTGAGACACGTTGTATGGTCTGTATGGATGCAACAGGCATGTCGCCCAGCGGTGTAACAATCAGTGAGAATTTGTGGTCGTAAACGCTCGTACCGTCCGTGACATTGAGCCACAGGTCGTCAAATTGGCCGTTGAAGTCAGGAGCCGGAGTGAACATGAAGGAATCGTTGGTTTGCGTAACTTGCAACTGAGAGTGATTGTGTTCGAGTGACCATTGCAGGACATCACCATCAACGTCGTACGCCAGTTGGCTAAGCAACAAGGTGAATGCTGCGTCTTCCTCAACAGTGTAATCGGACCATTCAGAGGTATTGACCACAACTGGGTCATCCCTTGCTTCAACTACCACTGGAATTTCAAGTTCAATCGATGGATTCACACCATCAGAAACCATTGCAGTGAGTACTGTGGCACCGTTGGCGTTTTCTAACGGCGTAAGCGTAATGAGGTCGCCTTCAATGAAATACAAGATTGGCCCTTGGGTTCCTGTATTCATATCGTCAATGAGGATGCTGAGTTGCTCTCCTTCCGGGTCTGAAACTACCTCTCCTAAATCATAAGCGACACTTTGGCCGTCCTCAATCAATTGCTGGATGGGGACTGTGCCAAATTGTTCCACTGGGTCGTCTACTGGTGTTAGATAAACTCGCAAACTCGTGTTCCGCTCATCAAGAACTGCTCCGTCGCTACGAAGTTCAACCTCGAGCATGCATTCACCCTGCCACTCTTCGTCGAGTGCATGGGCCACGGTCAACGAGGTACCGTCTGCTGAAAGTTCAACGGAAAAGTGATTGGCATCGTCACCGGTGAGCATGGCTGAAATCACCCGAACTTGTTGTCCGTCTGGGTCGGTAGCAACTTCGCTGATAGTGATGGATGAGGAACTGTGCTGTGGAACATAAATCCCCGGTTGAGGAAAGAGCAATTCCATTGGAGTGTTGGTGCGTTCAACCACCACACCTGTGGTACTGGGCGCGCCCTCAACGCTCACACGCAACCAAGCTTTGTGAACTCCTGGAGACACAGGTGCCATCGAATAGCTGCACGAAGCAGTGCCATTTGAGTCCAAACTCCCGTTGGCTTGCCACGAATGACCTTCCCAACCACAGGTCACATCAACGTCCCATGAACCGTTCAACTCTCCAAACACATCCCCATTTCTTAAGGTCCAATTCGTGGACAACACCAAGGTTTGTGACCCGTTGAGAGGGATTGAGAGATTATGCGATGAAGTGAGATTGGTCAGCACCAAAAAGTGACTTCGTTCAAGGTCTTCGTCAACGTACGCGTTGCCGTCTCCAATGGTTCTTGGACCCTGCTCCCGGTTGAAGGCGTCTCGGAAACGTTCGTGTTCTCCATGAAGAACAGTGTCAAGGTAGGCGACTAAATGGTCCGAACTCACTTCAATTTGCGCAGACTGACTCATGGTGGGAGTCCCGTCATTTTCAAAAAAGGAGGTTGAATCTTGGAACTGATAGTGATCTGCTCCCAGAAGGTGCATCCAATGCCATGCGATGCCTCCAGTTTGCTGTACTCGCTCCATCATTTCTTGCGAAGGTGCAACTTCATCAACCGTTCCTGTGATGAAAAATCCGGTGTTCGGTCGTGGGAATGCGGTTTCAGAAGTGAGTTGATTCCAATCAAAGTTCTCGGAGAAATCTGTCAGGTCAAGCCCTACTCCGAACAGTGCACGAGGGGGTTGAAGGTCCCCGCTACGAGGACTCAACTCCCACAACGGATAGGCGCCATATGCTGCGGCTGCTCCCTTGCCATGCCCTCCCACACCCCAGTGTGAAAGGTCGATATTTCCAGCCGACCCGAGGACGTGGAGATTGGTTTGATTTTGCTGGACCATGACTTCTGCGAGTTCCGTGAACCATTCAAGTGTCTCTTCTACATCGGTTTCGTCGTCCATCGGTGTTGTCACAAGTACGATGAAGCCACGTTGAACCAATGGCTCGGTCAACAACATGTAATCGTCGATTGACTCACCAGAATCGCCAATGAATATCAGCCAAGAAAACGGGCCATTTCCAGCCATATCCTTGTCTTCACCAGCAACCATGGCAGGGTACAACATACGAACATCCGGTGAGGAGAATGGGCCGCCCATGAAATCCGTCCAACCAACTGGGAAATCTACGCCTTCGTGAGCCGATTGGAACTGTTGGTCTTCCTCCATCAGAGCCGTTACATTCGGAAGAAGGAGAAGGCTGCACAACAGCAGCACGAGTCGCTCTGCTCGGGTCACGAATTCATCCTCTCCGTTTGCTGGCTTGTAAAGGCGGAATCTTAGAGGCTTCCCTGTCATGCATAACTTGCAAGCGTCAATTCAGCCTCCACGAGTCGCGTCAGCAAGAGAGGAAGTGAGGGCAAATGTTCAGCCAGTTCGGGTGCCCAAAGTTGTGACCAACAGGCCAGATGTTGAGCGACCAGCATCCATCTGCCATTGAGAGAAGGTCCGAGAAGGGATTCAATACGGGCATCATAATCTCCCAACAATGCTTCGTAGGCGCTGGTGAGTACGAGCATGTCGCCATCATGCTTCCATGTTCCGTCAAAATCAACGATGAAATCAGGTCGCTGATCTGTCAAATGTTCATCCCATGGCCCGTTTTCAAGGGCGCGTTTGCTCTCGAGGGTGTGAATGCGCCCTTCGTTGCGCGCCCACGCAGATGCGGTAGAACGCGCAGCTCCGCCTCCGCCAACCAGACCCAACACATGCTTCTTGGGATCGATACCGTGATGGAGGAGAACAGAAAGTACGCCTTCTCCATCAACACCACAGCACCACCATCCTTTGCCGTCCCAACGTAAGGCGTTGACACTTTTTGTTGCCATGGAATCATCAAGGCACATTACGGCACTCGTATCCAATTGATGCTTTAATGGAGCGGTCAGATTCACCCATATCTCTTCATCAAACATTCGTGTCGGCAATCCACTCAGTGGCTCAGGTGAGCGCTCTGCCAAGAGGGGGTGGTCCGTAGTGAGGTGGGGATCTTCAACCTCAACCAATGCAGCGCCTTTGACGGCTTTCTCGAGCAGGGCTTTGGTTCTGAATTTTCCAAATACCGCTTGTGTGTAAACCCAATCAATTGGCGAGGGGACTGCCCCTGCATAACCCCAAGCGAGCGCATCGTGAATAGATGCAACGTTGACGAGTTCCATTGAGAGCTTTTTTTCCGACCGAAATAAGCCGAGATGATCGGCCACCAAAGCCGTCAACAGCGGAGATAAGCTCTGTTCCACAGGGGTGCCAGCAATCCCGTAACGTATTGCTGCCATGTTGAGTGGAGGGGGACTCAACCCAAAAAGGCGACGAATTGAGGCTTAACCTTCAAGAGGGAGGAAGTGGTGGTTGTAGTATGAGCAGAACAGTTGGGATGATGACCACCGCGCTGGGTGCATACATGACCTTCAAGATGTGGGCAGAATTTCAGGATGCTTTGGGAACTGTGTTCGGGGGAGCATGGGCAGTCATTATCGCAACGCTGACCTTCCTCATTTATCAATCAAACAAGAACGATGTTGCCTATGAGACATCCATGGGAGAAATCAACGGTTCACCTAGCCTTACCAAAAAAGCGATGGAAGCAGAAAACCCTCAACCTTTGGCCTTCATTGCAGGTGCCTATCTCTTGATTCTCGTTATCTTTGAGCTTCTTCTTGGCTTGGTCTGAATCGGTGTTGGCATGGCCGGCTTGATGGACATCTTTCTCTTGAAAGAGCGAGTGAACGGTGAACGCGACAATATTTTCATGATTCTCTTCGAGAAGGCATCCATTTTACTCGCTCTTCTCCTCATCACGTTGGTAGGGGTTGCCTTGGAATTACCAGGCTGGGGTGTAGCTGTTTTGCTCGGAGCCTCATTGGGACCGGTCGTCTACGGCCATTACTACTTCATCTACATCCGCCCGATTAAAAAGAAGCAGAACCTTGATGGAGACGGAAAGCGAGCGTTGGACAAGGGGAAGTAAGATGGTATTGGGATTTAACACAATTTTGGAGTTCTTCGGACTCGGCGATATTACAGGCGTAGACATCTTTTTCGCAGCAATGGCAGTGATTGGAACAATTCTGTTCATCATCTATTTCCTTCTTGTGCTGGTCGGTGGTGTAGCAGACGGAATTGCGGACTCTATCCCCTTCCTTGACGTCAATCTGGAAATGGATGCAGAAGGCGTATTCCACATGTTGACAATTCAGGGGCTCTTGAGTTTCATGATGATGTTCGGCATCTTTGGACTCGCAGCCTCACAAGCCGACCAAAATGCCATCATCGCAATCCTTGCAGGAAGCATCGCTGGTGTATGTTCAATGTGGATCGTTGGGAAAGTGTTCCAGGCCGTTGCGAGTCTGGAGACCGATGGAACCGTCGTTCACAGCCAAGCCTTGGGCGCTAAAGGAACCGTTTATCGACGAATTGAACCCGGCCAGACCGGCCAAGTCCAGGTTGAATTCCAATCGGCTCTGCGCACATGCAACGCTGTAGCTGAAGATGAAACAATGAAAATTGAAACTGGTAAATTCATTACGGTGGTAGGTAACATTTCGGAAATGTTGATTGTTCGTCCTCTCAGCGTATCCGATGCAGTGTCCCAAGAAGAGTAACATCGGATGCCGTGTTAACGCTCTTAAAGGAGAACGCCTGTGCTTAATTCATGGCAGACACCGGAGCAACGCTCGTACTGATTGGAATAGCACTCTTCGTCGCAGTTGTACTCGCAACAGTTTACGTAGCAACAAGTCGATACAAACTCGCACCAGCAAACAAAATCCTCGTCGTTTACGGTAATACCAAAGGCGCTGGGGCTGCAAAATGTTACCACGGCGGTGGAAAAATCGTCTGGCCACTGGTTCAGAACTATGCCTTCCTCGACCTCAAACCGATGACGATTAACATCAACCTCGAACATGCTCTCTCACTACAAAACATTCGTATCAACGTTCCATCGACCTTTACAATCGGTGTTTCAACCGAACCCTCAGTGATGCAGAATGCTGCTGTTCGTCTCTTGAACTTGGGACAAACTGAAATTGAAGACATGGCAAAGGAAATTATCTTTGGTCAACTCCGTTTGACAGTTGCTTCGCTTACCATTGAAGAAATCAACAACGACCGTGAAGCCTTCTTGAGTCAAGTCGTGAACAATGTTGACGCCGAATTGCACAAGATTGGCCTGTACCTCATCAACGTCAACATTACAGACATTACTGACGAGGCTGACTACATCAAGTCCATTGGTGCAAAGGCCGCTGCAGAAGCCATCGCATCTGCTGACGTCGACCGTGCTAACGCCACACGCCAAGGTGCTGTTGGACAGGCCGTCGCAGACCGTGACCGTGAGATTGAAGTCGCCAAGAACGAAGCCGAGTCTGACAAAGGTCAGAAAGAAGCTGAGGCTGACCGACGTGTTTTCGTTCAGCAACAAGAATCCAAGGCCGTTGAAGGTGAAAACCTGTCACGTGCTGAAATCGCCAGCTACAACGCTGACCTCGCTGAAAAAGAAGCAGAAGCCCACAAGCGTTCGGAAGTCGCCAAGCGTAATGCTCAAGTTGAAATTGAGAAGGCTCAGTATGAATTTGAAGGACAACGCCTGCGTGCTGAAGAAATCGCTCGAGAAGAAATCTCCAAACAACAAATCGAAATTGCTGCAGAAGCAGAAGCAGAACGCCAACGCCGTATCGCACGAGGTCACGCAGATGCAACCCTCGCTGCGTACAATGCGGAAGCAGAAGGTCAGCGTGCCGTTCTTGAAGCCAAGGCTGAAGGATATGCAAAGTTGGTGAAGAGTGCTGGAGGCGATGCAAAAGCCGCTGCTACACTCTTGATGGTTGAGAAGATCGAGGACCTCGTCGCACGCCAAACTGAGGCCATTGCGAACTTGAAGATTGACAAGATCACCGTATGGGATTCCGGAAACAACAGCGAAGGTGGCGGCTCGACCTCCAACTTCGTTTCCTCTCTCATGCAGAGCCTACCACCTGTCCACGATGTTGCCAAGATGGCTGGGGTTGAACTCCCAGAGTACTTGGGCGCAATGAAAGACGAGTGAGCACCACCGCTGGCTTGACTGGGTGTGAAAACAGCCCTCAAGCACAGAGATGAAGCGAGGGTTTCAAAGACTGATTGATACGCAAAGTAGTTCATGACCACCGACCTTGAGATTGCTCGCTCGGCAAAAATGGAACCCATTGAAGCCATTGCGTGGAAATTAGGTATCTCTGCTCACGAGATTGTACCCATGGGTCAAGGTGTAGCAAAAATCACATGGCAAGCCCTGAAAGAACGTTTCTCCAAGCCACAAGGGAATCTTGTTCTCGTGACGTCTGTGAACCCTACTCCCTTCGGAGAAGGGAAAACGGTGACGACCATCGGACTCACCCAAGCGCTCTGCCACATTGGCCAATCGGCCACCTGTGTGATTCGAGAGCCTTCAATGGGACCTGTGTTTGGTATCAAAGGAGGAGCTGCTGGCGGTGGCCATTCCCAGGTCTTGCCGATGGAAGACATCAACTTGCACCTTACCGGAGACTTGCACGCGGTGACCTCCGCCCATAACCTCCTTTCAGCTCTCATTGACAATCACATCAAGCATGGAAATGAAGCAAAACTCGACCCCACCCGGATTTCATGGCCCCGTGTCATGGACATGAACGACCGCTCCCTTCGCCAGATTGTCATTGGTATGGGGGGTCCAGCAAACGGCCATGTCCGAGAAGACCGCTTTGACATCACTGCTGCAAGCGAAGTCATGGCCATCCTCGTTCTTGCGAAGGATTATGCTGATCTACGAACACGTTTAGGTGAAATTGTAGTTGGCACATCTACAGATGGAAACCCCGTAAAAGCGAGTGAAATCGGAGGGGCTGGCGCTATGGCCTTGTTACTTCGACAAGCCTTCCTTCCCAACCTAACGCAGACCTTGGAAGGCAATCCTGCCTTCATTCACGGTGGACCATTTGCCAACATCGCCCACGGCAATTCAAGCATTATTGCAGACCGAATGGCATTGGCAAGTGCAGATTTTATCGTGACCGAAGCGGGATTTGGCTCTGACATGGGGGCTGAGAAATTCATGCACATCAAAGCAGCAACCTCCGGTAAAGCACCCGACTGCATTGTCATGAATGTCACAGTTCGTTCCATGAAATTGCACGGAGGAGCCTTCGGTGACCGTGGAGGGATTCGTCCCGACAAGGCAACGCTTGAGGCCGAGAATGTCGAGGCGACCACCCTCGGAGCCAAAACAAACCTCGACCGTCACATTCGCAACATGGCCGCATTTGGCGTGCCAGTGGTAGTTTCCATCAATCGATTCACTTCAGACACTGATGCTGAAATTTCAGCCATCTCAAATGCAGCCCAAGATAGTGGTGCATCATCGGTCTGTATTACAGAAGTTCATGCAAAAGGAGGAGAGGGAGGAGAAGACCTTGCTCACGCAGTAGTCAGAGCCGTTCAGGACCATGTTGCTGCTGGCCGCCCCTTCGTCCCGTTATTCACACCAGAAACCGACCTACTTGCAAAAGCAGAATCTATTGCGCACCGCTTGTACAAAGCAGATGGTTTGGAAATCACTGCAAAAGCACAACGTGAATTGGATCGCATCCGTTCTTGGGGATACGGGCACCTTCCAATCTGTATGGCCAAGACCCAATACTCCTTTTCGCACGATGCAGGCCGATTGGGAGCTCCTACGGGCTTCACAATTCCAGTGCGAGAATTCCGCCTTAATGCAGGGGCTGGTTTTGTCGTAGCCGTCTTGGGCAACATGATGACCATGCCCGGTTTACCAAAGCGACCCGCTGCCCTTGACATGGACATGGACGAAGACGGCAACCTCGTGGGCGTCTTTGGGTGAGGGAATGAAGATTCTAAAGCGAGACCTCCATGAATGGCGTCTACGGGTTGAAACCCTTGACGACCTTTGGGTGCTTGCTCGTTTGGCTCGACAGGGCATCTCAGTTGCCATGCTGGGTGAACGGCGTGACCAAACAACAGCAGGTGAGGAAGGTGGTCGGTCAAAGCAGGCCGAGCGAAAGAAGATGTGGATTCAACTTTCAGTCCAAACCTCTGAACACCAATCGTTCTCAGACACATTACGCATTCATGGCATTATCGAAGAAGCACCCATCGACATCGGAATGCATCACACCCACATGGTGGAATTACGTGATGAGTTGGTGTTGTCAAACACGAAGGGCTTCTCTCAAATGGACGTCCAACTTCTCAAGGAAAGTGAATCGGCATCGAAACAAGGGCAAGTAGCATTGCTGGTGGTTGAAGGAGACGAGATGATTCTGTATTTCATCACCGCCAGAGGTCTGCGTGAAAGCGCAACATGGACCATGCGTGGCGGTGGAAAGCGGGGAGATTTACGGCAACACGAACACATTGCTTCACAATTCCGTCAGACTATTGTTGACGGCTTGAGCCAGCAACTTGACGAAACAATGCCCTTGGTCTTGTGCGGACCTGGAAGAAATCGTGACCGAATGCTCGAAGATTTACGAGGCGCAGGTCACCGTCGCCCAATGATGTCGGTGGCTACCAGCATGGGAGGTCGAGGAGCGGCAAATGAAGTTCTTCGCGACGGGCTGGCGGGAGAATTACTTGCACAACACCGTATGGTTCAGGAAGTCAATCTGCTCGAGGAGGCTTGGGTGCGAATTTCAACCAACGGTGCGGTAGCATACGGAACTGAAGCGCTCAAGAAAGCTGTTCAGGAAGGTGCGGTTGAACGCTTGCTGATTCTCGCAGATCTATTGCGTGACGGCAGTAGTTCGTGTGATGGAACACCATGGAATACACTGGTTGAGCAAATCACAGCATTTGGAGGAGAAGTCATTCAGTGTTCAGCAGACCATGATGCCGGAGAGCAACTGGAAGGTTTTGGCGGGGCTGTAGCCCTGCTACGGTATGCGATGTGAGAACATGAACGTGATTGAATTCTCCGACCTTGGCGAAAACGTCCGGGAAAGTCTGCAGGGGAAACGATGGCTCCTCATCGCTGCAGAAGAACTCCCACGAGCAACCGCAGCGTTGATGTTCAGCGAATTAGAAGATGTATTGGTTGCCGTTGACCATCGTGGCCACGAGGTAAGGGGTGGTCTATGGGCACGAGCAGTTCACTTGCTCGTGGTTGATGAAGGGAACGATATTTCTCAACTACAGCGGGATACTGGCATCTCAAAAGTCGTTACGGGAAACGATGACGTCTCCGCTCATTTATGGTAGTGGGTCTGGAGGGACTCGAACCCTCGATCAACTCCGTGTAAGGGAGGTGTCATAGCCACTAGACCACAGACCC
>QQSD01000052.1:0-958 GCA_003602485.1 Candidatus Poseidoniales archaeon
CCATCGTATGCCAGTTCTCATGAATGCTGAAATTGATGGGTTGCTCGAGCGTACGTCTCGTTCCTTCTATCCCACCCTGAAGTACCTGCCGAAGAAAATTAGAGGGCAAATTGGTTTGTTGTACTTGCTCGCTCGGGTCGCAGATACCATTGCAGATTCAAAACACGGTGAAACTCAAGTCCTCTTGGACCTACTCAGTGAATACAACGATGTTGTTCAAGGGAGGTCGAAATCACTTCCCGATTTCTCAGAAATTGCAGAGATTCAAACGAATCCAAGCGAAGCCGAACTGCTTCGTAACGTGGAACCCGTTATTGCAGGACTGCAAGACTATGATGCCGAAGATCAACAACGAATACTCGAATGCCTCGACGTGATTGTAGGCGGCCAAACTCTTGACCTCCAACGTTTTGGAACTGCGAAAGAGGGAGGAAATATTTCTGCGTTGTCAACCGAAGAGGAACTGGACGACTATGCATACAGGGTTGCCGGTTGTGTCGGAGTATTTTGGACAAAAATGTCACTCGCCCACTTGATGACGCTCCCACCGGAGAAAGAGGAAATCTTCATGGAAAGGGGAATTCGTTTTGGCAAGGCCCTTCAGATGATCAACATTCTACGAGACATTCCAGAAGACCTCCGATTTGGACGGTGCTATATTCCACTCAGTGCCTTGCAAGAACACAATCTTGAGCCTAGCAGCCTCCTTGACGAGGGGAACCTTGAGGCGTTTCGCCCACTCTACGACTCATACCTCGACCTCACGAATGAACATCTCGAAGCCGCAACAGATTACATTCGAATGATTCCAGAGGGTCAATTTCGCCTCAAGGCATCTGTGATGCTTCCCGTTCTCATCGCCCAGCGTACTGTTACGCTGCTTCGGACAGGGAATATATTGAACTCTGATGAGCGTATTAAGGTGACGAGAGACGAAATCAAATCCTATGCGAGAAAG
>QQSD01000052.1:1070-4875 GCA_003602485.1 Candidatus Poseidoniales archaeon
TCCGAAGGATTTCGCATTCGTTCGCACTTACGAAGGGAGGTCTCTTAAACAAGGGACGCGAGGGTTCAACGGATAGGATGCTGGAACGCCGTAAACCACTCGACCTTCTGTTCCCGCTCAAAGGGAATGCTTCGTCCCGCTCGGGAGAGGAAGATGTTCGTCCACCAACGACCCTTGAGCGTCTACGAGCCGGTGTGACGCTTGCTCGAGATGCTGTCAAGGCAGTCAGTGTCACGGCAATGGAAGCCCTTCGAGAAGGTGCATCATTCATCGGAATCGTTGGCGACACCAATGAATTGGTAGACCCCTTCGAGTATTTGGACGCCCCAATTTGGTCTGAGCATCCGCCGGCTGAATTGTATAAGTTAGCATACCGTTACTGTGAGGAACTCACCCGTCGCGAGGCTGGTAATTTTTACCATTCGTTCAAGTATTTGCCAGATGAACAACGCATGGCCATGTGCGCCATCTATGCATTCTGTAGACGAGCAGACGATATCGCTGATGGCGATTGGGCAGACAGATTCCCAGGCAGCAAGGGTGAGATGGACCCTGAGGCAGTGACCTACCGCAACAAATTGGAATCACTTCAAAACAGGGGTACTATCCTAGATGAACAAGCCTATCACAACAAGATTACACAACTGTTCTTCTTCCGTAAAAAACTCTCCACTTGCTACAGTGATGTGTATTCAACAGACCCGGTGTTCTTGGCACTCAAAGACACCGTAGACCGATATGGAATCAAACGGGATGTCTTTGATGACCTCATCTCTGGAATGGAAGACGACCTCTACAACAACCGATACCGAAGTTTTGACGAACTTTACGTCTACTGCTACAGAGTCGCTTCTGTTGTTGGACTCATGTGCATTGAAATCTACGGATACGAGGACCCTAGGGCGAAGAAATTTGCAGAATCATGGGGTATCTTCATGCAGTTGACCAACGTCTTGAGAGATGTTGGCGAAGACATTCAACGTGATCGAGTCTACTTGCCGCTCAACGAACTCGAACGCAATGAAATGCGTGAAGAGGAACTTGATGGCCGCATCGTGTTGAACAAGCATTGGGAGCCCTATGTCCGTCAATATGCTGCACGAGCGCGCACCTATCTTGAGGAAGCACGAGCCCTTCTACCTCTCTTGCCGAGACGCACACGATATTCTCCAGCAGCTATGATCGCCTTTTATGATAAGATTCTGCGCCAAATTGAAAAACAGCAAGGTGACGTATTCACCCGACGTGTGAAATTGAATAAACTTCAGAAAATCTCTCTTGCCGCCGCAGTTTATCTTCGTCACCGATTCCTACCCGCATTCCTTGACCCTGTTTGGGGCGCACTTGCCAAGGTTGGAATTCTTCCCGCTGTCTGAAGAACAGGTTTTACATGAACTTATATGCCCCATTTGACTGGGAGAATCATGTCCATTATTGATGCATATAACGAAGCCTGGCTGAGCGGAAACACTGATGCACTAGCAGAGATTATCCACGACGACTTTGAGTTTAACCCGCACGTTGGAGGCGTTGTGATGGGGAAGTCGGATGTCCTCGCTTTCGCAGGCATGGGGGCTGTTACATCGGAAAACCAACGTACGCTTTTTGAGAACAGCGAGATTGGCGTAACTCATTCAATCGCCCATTTTGCCAACGGCTCAACCTCCGAGGCAGTTCTCTCCTTCATTCGGTTCAAGGATGGTAAAATATTCTCCATGGAAACCGGTGCAACTCCACTTTCCGATGATTACAAACTCGTCGGTTCAGAGTGAATGTGGTAAAGATGCCTCGCATTGAAGCAGGCAATCCAGCACCCGTCATCAATCTACCAAGCATCGACGGGTCAACCTTTGACCTGCAAGCGATGAAGGGAAAGCGTGTGATTCTTACCTTCTTCCGTTTTGATTCATGTCCATTTTGCAACATAAGAATTCACCAACTCAGCAAGCGGTGGAAGGATTTTCCAAGCGACACGGTCATGGTCGGAATTTTCGACGCAAATATTGACGCCCTCACTCGCAGAATCAACAAAAAACACGATGTCCCATTCACCATCGTAGCGGATGAATCATATGACACCTATACTCAAAACGGCGTCTACAAATCTCTCTTTCGTGTGCTTTTGGCACCGCTTCGCCGCCCACTTACCATGCTTCATGCAATGGCAAGGGGATACATTCCCTTGACATTGTCGATGAAGAAGATGTCAACGATTCCAGTTGACATACTCATTGATGAAAATGGACAAGTTGTCAAAGCACATTATTGCAAAGATACTGTCGACCACATACCCATCGATGAAATGATTGCCTTTGCCAAAGGGCAGTAAGGAAATCATCCTCAGGCGTTTCGCGTGAATGCTTGGATACCCGTGATGTAGCGTCCAAGGATCAAATTGTGGATGTCGTGAGTCCCTTCGTAGGTTTTCACAGATTCGAGGTTCGCCATATGACGCATCACAGGGTACTCGTCAAGGATGCCATTGGCTCCGTGTATATCTCGGGAGACCCTCGCGATTTCAAGCGCTATGTCGACGTTATTCATCTTGGCAAGTGAAATCTGTTCGGGGAACCACGTCCCATCATCCTTCTTTTTGCCAAGATGATAGGCGAGAAGTTGCCCCTTGGTAATTTCACGCAGCATCCATGCAAGCTTGTTCTGAATCAATTGGTAGGAGGCAATGGGATGGTCAAATTGAATGCGAGATAAGGAGTAGGTTTTCGCGCTGTGGAAACAGGCCATAGCGGAACCAAGCACGCCCCACGAGATTCCATATCTTGCGTTGTTTAAGCATGAGAATGGACCCCGAAGACCCTTGACTCCGGGAAGGAGCCTGTCCTTTGGAATCTTGCAGTCTTGGAATACAAGTTCACTCGTTACGCTTGCTTTAAGAGAATGCTTCCCTTTCATCTCAGGAGCAGAAAAGCCTTCATCATCCTTTTCGACGATGAAGCCACGGATGACGCCATCCAATTTTGCCCAAACAACCGCAACTTGCGCGATGGTTCCGTTGGTAATCCACATCTTGGCTCCGTTGAGCAAGTAATGATCGCCCTTGTCTTCTGCCTTCGTGACCATGTCACCAGGGTTGGAACCGTAGTCGGGTTCTGTGAGGCCGAAGCAACCAACCCATTCTCCAGATGCCATTTTTGGAAGATACTTTTCTTTTTGTTCTTCAGTTCCGAAATCCCATATCGGATACATTGCAAGAGAACCTTGGACTGAGGCGAAGGAGCGCAATCCGCTGTCGCCCCGCTCCAGTTCTTGGCAAATCAAACCATAGGCCACGTAGGACAATCCGGGACATCCATAGCCTTTCAGTGGAGCTCCGAGGACACCCATTTCGCCCAGAGCAACACGCCATTCATCGTAGAATACGCCGTCTTCGCAGGCTTGTTCAATTTTTGGAATAACGGCCTCATCAACCCATTCACGAACCATGTCGCGAATCATGATTTCTTCTTCTGTCAAGAGACTTTCAATATCGTAGAAATCGAGACCTTCAAACGGTTCCATGGGCTTCCCTCATGTGGCTGTCTCCGCGCGTGCTTCATCAACATAACCCTTTGACCACAGGAAACGAAAGGTTCATTTTCCTTTGAATCGCCATTGATTGTATTTCTTTTGCAACCAAGGACTGTTCATGTAAATCAGTCCAAGAATCACACCAGGGACCGATATTGATACCGCTCCGAGAACGAGAATGGTCATGATGCCTGCTTCAACCTCTTCTACGAGGGGAGAAAAGGCGACGACGTTGCCAAACTCAGTAATCATGTATCCGTTGTTGGTACTTGTCTCCCAA
>QQSD01000052.1:4956-8315 GCA_003602485.1 Candidatus Poseidoniales archaeon
AGCAGGGGGTTGTGACGGACAATCCCCATGGGCGCCATCTTCACGAGAGTTGTTCCGTCATGACCTGTATCCACGCCGATTTGTTCCCCAGATGGGAGGTCAAAAATCAGCGTCTCTTCTGCCTTTGACTGGCTCGCGTCAATGGTGTTGATTCGTATCGCTTTACTTTTCAAACCGCTGGCGAAGCCGACACATTCGTTGAGAGTAGGGTCTGCACAATCCATGCCAACCCATGTTTCGCCAGATGTTTGTGCAATCCAAGTCACTGCATGACCTTGGTCAATTACTGCAATGCCCTCATCGATGGTGGTGATGAAGCAGACGTTGTAGTTTCGATGGCAATCGATGTCGGTAATTTCGCTGGCGCCGTTGTTCTCGAGCGGTTCGAAACCTGTGTGCTCTGCGAATTTCCACAATGAACCATCCTCGGCCCCCATGTATGCAAAGTCACCAGCGGGGCGCCAGGCCACTGCGGTGAGATTTTTCCCGTACACTGCAAACGTTCCGTTCACATTTGTAACGCCGTGGTCATAAGAATCGTAGCGCATCGCGAGACCTTCTTCCCCCACCAGAAGAGCCGTGTTGCCTCTTGGATGCCAATCGATGTGGTGGATGGTCGAAGATCGCCCGGTCAGCAATTCAACATCCATTTCACGGTTGTCTGCTTCATCTGCTGAAAGTAGCCTTGCATATCCATCCATACCTGCAATGAGAACATCCATTCCATCTGGAGAGACTGCTCCAGTCCTAATGCCTAAATCACGTTCTGCAAGAACGCCTCCGTCTCTCAATTCAACGCGGGTTATCAGGTCAGCAGAAACCGAAGGAATGAGCATAAGGGTGACGCAAACCATGGCCATGAGGACGCGTCGCATTGATTCTGCCACTGAACTCTGCATGAAAACCCCTCCCCTCGGAACCTCTCGCTTTGATTGCGGAGAACGGTGAGCCTTATGTGGCGAAGTCCGCTGCCTCAAACATGGAGCGATTTGCTGTAAAACGAGGTCTTGTGAAATCTACGGGCGGAAATGCTGGATTAGCGAAATTAGCCACTACATATTTCGAGAACATCAATGTTGATGCAGAAGGAGTTTTCACCGGCTCATACGGGCTTCTTGTGGAAGTTCAAGGCTCATATGACAGCGCTGGAAAACTTGCTGTTGAAGTTGAACAAATGAAAGGCAGCGCTCTGGGAGAATTCCTCGAGAGTGATGGCGGACGGGAGAAAGCAATGGAATCCCGACGTCGTTGGTCTTCCTTCCTTGACGAAGCGACCGGGTACAATGCCAAGCAACGTGGCGACAAAGCAAAAGAAGAAGCGAAGAAATTCTCTAAGGCGAAATCTGCCATCAAGATGGCTCATAAGTCGATGCAATTGATCTCCGACATCGACGAAAGCGTAATCGCAAAAGCAAACGAACTCATTCAAGCCCTCGAAGAAAAAATTGAGGCCGGTGAACCACCTTCGGAAACAATGGTGAAAAAGCTCAACGATTTATTCTGAGGAAGAATCATGTCATCAACACAGGATATCACTGCGTTGATGGAGGCTGTCGAAGGCGTGAGCAATCTGAGCGAAGAGAAAAAGCAACGCCTTGAAGCCATGATTGCAAAGGTGCAAGAAGTCGTTGGTATGGACCACCTGGTCCACTGTCTCGAAAATGAAACGTCCCATTCCGGCAACGACGTCATTCAGTGCTACGTTGGGTTTGAACCAAGCGGCAAGGCTCACATCGGTTGGAAAGTCTTGTCTCTTCAGCTGCGACGTATGTTGGACGCAGGAGCCAACGTCATGATTTTCCTCGCTGATTGGCACGCATGGGTTAACGATAAATTCAACGGAAATATGGAATCAATTCAGCGTACTGCAGAATACATGGAGGATACATTCCGTGCATTACTTCAGCACCCACCTGAAGGTGAAGGAGCAGGGGAACTTCAGTTCAAGTGGGCATCTGAACTGATGGAGTCCGGAGAATACTGGGCCCGAGTCCTTCGCTGCTCAAAGGGTGCGACGCTCGCTATGGTCCGGAAGACCTTCACCATCATGGGCCGTGACGAGGCGTCATCTGACCATGACCTTTCCAAATTCTATTACCCTGCCATGCAAGCATCTGATATCTTTGAGATGGACATCGACGTCGCCTTGGGTGGTATGGATCAACGCAAAGCTCACATGTTCATGCGAGATGTCGCCTCGAAGTATGGTTGGCCAAAGGCCACATGCCTCCATACTCCGATTATCTCATCCCTCAAAGCATCAGGTAGCAGAATGGAATCCTTTGACCACAAAATGTCAAAATCAGACCCTGGCGGCGCCCTTCTTCTTCATGATACACATGAGCAAATCCGCAAGAAAATGCGAAAAGCCTACATTTCTCCTGACGATGAACAATCTCCCGTCTATGAACTGGCGGAACATATCGTTCTCGCAGAATTTGGTGAAATTTGTGTGACGCCTGACCCACGGTTCGGCGAGCCCTCTGTTTGGACATCCCTCGACGAATTCCGTGCTGCTGTGATGGACGGAACTCTCCATCCCCTCGATGCTAAATTTGGGGTCGCAGACGGGTTGGCAAAGGGTCTCGTCTCTGTTCATGCTCACTTTTTAGAGCATCCAGAAAAACTCGACCTCGTCACTGAATTGATGAATTCATGAAGACGTCCCATCGTTGATGGGCAATTCTTCCACGCTCAAGACATCAATGGACAACACACGCCGAGTATCCTTGCTGAAATTGCGGCTTGGAATCGGCTGTACACGAACAATGCCGTTCACCCGCACATATGCCGGGGCGTTCAAATCACCCACGAGGTCGTCGCTCACGGTTCCAATAATTTCGTTTTTCATAGAACAATGAATCAAATGGTGGTCTTTATTGTAGGTAATTTGACGCATGCTGATGTCTTGAATATCCTCATATTTGCACTCCTCGAGAACCATTTTGAAATTCGGACGGGGTGAAAAGAGACCCCACGGAATCTGATCATCTTTCATGTAATCAACCGCTTTGAGCAGACATGGGCGGCAAGTAGAGGGGCTTACTCTTTCTCGTGCACGGCGCTGCATTTTGACCACAACGGTACCGCAATCTTTGCATTCATAGACCGCTTTTTTGAGCCACCCGTAGGGATGGCTGATGTCGTTCAGTTTGACGTCAAGACAGACAAGGTAATTGCGGTCTCGCATGCGAAGGTCGTCGACCTTGCGCAGGTATTCTGTGCCAAACTCAACCACACGTATGACAGGACGCATCAAGACGCCGTACTTTTCAAATTGCTCGAGAAGAACCTGAGTTCCCAACTCAAGGGTATGAGTTGGGTTTTCGTGAAATTCAAGTCCGAGAATTCCTTCCTCA
>QQSD01000053.1 GCA_003602485.1 Candidatus Poseidoniales archaeon
AGTATGAGCTATGGGGAAGATGAGACTTCTCAGAACTGTCAAGGCGGTGATGGTGCAGATACCATCACTGGTATGGCAAGCCATCTCAATTTCACAAATACAGCAGACGGTCAAAACAACGGTGGAAGTGGAGCGCATGATGTAACTGTTGAATGGTACAATGCATCCATGGTAGGAGCCGTGGTTGAAGGCCTTACAATGGACGAAATTAAGGCACAAATCGACTCAATGGGCGCTGGACTTGGCGACCATATGATCGAACTCTCGGTAGCCGCCGACACAGGAGGTCAATTCCCTCCTATTGTCTGCCAGCGCTCAGACAATGGCGAAGAAGTCTCTTACACCGTTGAATTGGTCGTCCTCGAATACACGATTGCGCCCTTTATCGACACGAGCGATATTTGAGGCAGTCACAGGTAATGTGGTTGCAGCGCTGCATGCAAACGGTTCATATCTGCAACCATTATATCCGCCCATTTATTCCATGATGCGGTGTCTTCGAGCAGAAAAGTATCGTAATCGTGCTGGATGCTGAAGGCTGTTTTTCGACGTCCATGGTCCCAGTTGAGTTCTTCTCCAAATGCTGATTCAATGGCATCTCGCTTTGCACGGAAGTGGTGATGTAAATCCTTTGCCTCATCAACTTGCTGTGGCTTTGAACCTCGATAAATCCACATTTCGACTCTTGCAGACTTCTTTCGAACAACGTAAATCATGAAGACGCCGCGGGAGACGCTTTTACGAACCGTTTTCACTTTTCCGAGTGTCCCAGTAATGTCTGGGTTTGTGTTCGGGTGGTTGACGATCTTCTTCAAAAATGCAGTATGCAGTGGTTCATTCATTGTATTCTCTCCGTCAAGCGTTCAGTAAGTTCTCGATGTTGATGATGGGTGAAACACGTTCATCGGCCATCGCTTTCATCTTGGCGAGTTGCTCTTCTGTCTTGGCTTCCATGCGCATCACAAGGACTGCTTCGGTGTTGGATTTGCGTGCCAAATACCATCCGACATATTCCCCGTTTTCATCTTCAAAGCGTACACGGACCCCGTCGACAATGGACGCCTCGTGGTCTTCGTAGGCTTCAGTAATCGCAGCGACGACCTCCAATTTGTCCTCCTCAGCACAGGGCACCTTGACTTCGCCCGTCGTAGGTAACGAGGGTGCGAGTCGGTCCAATTCACTCGAGAAGGCCGGTCCACCCTCAGCGGGTGCAGGATGACGAGACCAGAGTTCAATCAGGCGGGCTGCATTGTAGAGTGAACAGTCAAAGCCGTACCATCCACGGTCTGCGAGGAAAATATGTCCGCTCATCTCAGCCGCCATTTTACACTCTGGCATGCTGGCAAGGACGCGTTTCATGAAGGAATGACCGGTTCGAGCCATGACCGGTCGTCCGCCGGCCTGAAGGATGGCTTGTTCCACATTCATCGAGCACTTCACATCGTAGATAACACGAAGGTGCTCATCATCTGCAGCATCCTCAGGAAGTTGTTCCACGTCCTTGAGGAGGTCTTCAGCAAGCAGTGCAATGAGGCGGTCTGGATAGATGAAACGACCTTCCTCGTCAACCGCTCCGATGCGGTCTCCGTCACCGTCTGCACCCATTCCGAATTCACAGCCGTGTTCTACGACGGCCTTGCCCAAATCGACCATGTTCTTGGGTCGTGTCGGGTCTGCCCCGTGATTGGGTTCGGTAGCGTCCCAGTCGCAGTACAGGTCGACATGTTCGCAACCCAAACGGTCCAGTAACATGCTCATGGCAGGACCGGGTACTGCGTTGCCGCAATCCACAGCAACCTTGACCGGGCGTGAAAGTGGGCCTGTCGAGGCGATGATGGCGTCGAGGTAGGTTTCCAAATGAGGGGTGTCAACAATCTCGCCCTTTCCTTCACAGAATTCACCCTCGAGGAAGACGGCCTTCAGTTCTTGAATTTCTTCTCCTGCGAGAGGCAAGGTGCCTCGACACATCTTGAAGCCGTTGTGCGTAGGCATGGGTAAGTGACTGGCCGTCACCATCACGCCACCGTCCACGTCAAGCGTCCAGCAGGCGTGGTAAACGCATCCTGTTGAGACGATACCCAAATCCATGACCTTGACGCCGCCGTCCACAAGACCCTGCATCAGTTGTGATGCAAGAGCTGGTGAAGAGTCTCGGATGTCCCGGCCGACGGCAAAGGAGGTGCATTCGAGGTAGGTGGCCATGGCTCGTCCCAAGCGGTATGCGAATTCAGGTGTGAGTTCTCCACTTCCATCTCCGTTAGCGAGCCCACGAATGTCGTAGGCTTTGAAACAGGCTTCGGGCCATCGCTCCATGGTCAACCCACAGAGGGGTTCATCTTCAAGCCTCCCCGTTCTCATCGCCGATACCAAGCGGTGACAAGGAGGGTCAAGGTGATGATGGCAAGAGCTTCAAACAGCACGTCAGCGTACCAAGCGACGCCAAGAAACGCAACGGAAGGAAGCGCTACCAAGCGCAGCAATCTCGGCCACGTCAGAAGGCCTTTGGGGGGCTCATCGAGGTAAGGCGATCCTGGCATCTCAATTCTGCTTGACGGCTTGGACCACAATCTCGACCAGCGCATCGGCAGGAAGCGCATCAACGGCAAAGGCGGCTCGAGTGGGTTTGACATCCATGCCTTCGAGCCAAGCACCGTATACTTCGTTCATGGGAGCGTAAAAGTCCATGGTTTTGAGAAGAACTTGAACGAAGACCAGGTCGTGTTTTGAGGTTCCTGCTTCAGCGAGAAGTGAATCAATTTTATCCAGCGTCCCCTGAGTTTGTGAAGTGATGTCGTCACCTGCTTCAATGTTGATTTGACCCGAAAGCCAAACCTGGTTTCCGACCACCACTGCAGGCGTGTAGGGGGCGTATGTTTTCGTGCCGGGGGGGCTGATGCCAATTTTTGTCATGGCTACCTCTCACCACAAGCCGTCCATCAACTTCTCCATGCGATGCCTTGAGGGTGACCACGCCTTCGCCCACTCCATGCGCACCCTTTGGGTCCTCGACCATCCGGCTCACGTGCGTTTGCTGGCTCCATTGATGTGCGAGGGTAGCACTGCTGACCTCATCGTGGCATGCGAACGAAGTGAAGTCCAAGCGATGATTGAATCGGGGGACGGCCGCTTGCCACGTCGCCAAACGCTCTGGGTACCTCGTCCCGTTGGGGAGGGTCGCTATCGTAAGGCGCTCTACCGACTACGAACTGTTCAGCGTTTTCTTGCCGCTGCCAATACGGACGGGCAGGGTTCAGTTGAGCGGGTTGTAAGCGTCGGTGCACCCTTGGAATTGAGAGCAGCACGACCACGCTTGTGGCGTCGTTCACCGGTGAAAGAACGCTGGTACATCAGCGACACCGAAGTGAACCATACCGCGCATCGTTTGGCTCTGAAAGCAGCAACTGATGTTGTCGTGCCCACTCATTGGCGTGACGACCTTGACGGTGGTTTTCTTTCGTCCTTCAAAGGACGAGTTCACCGTCTTGACGGACTTCACGGGCACGTTCATCTCGCACCTCACCGTCGCCCTAGCAAGGTTTCATCGCCTCCTCGCGTCCTCGTACGCCGCCTTTTGGGCGATGGAGTACATGATGATGGAGAAGTCGTCGCCTTCCCCGATGACGCACTCGATGGCCTGGCACTCACGTCCGCCGATGAGGGCGCGTACGAAGGCTCACCGTGGGACCTCGTCCGCGAACTCGCCGCTCACGACGGTGTCATCACCCAATCGGTGACGTTGGCGAGTGAAGCCGTCCTACAGGGAACCCCATGTTTGCTGATCTCTGCGGCTCAACGAGGTTTTCTGGACCGCTTGCAAGCAGATGGCGCCCCGCTCTTCCGATGGAGGGGTTCGGAGGATGAGGCTGAGTGGGGGGCCGTTCACGCTCAATTCTTGGCTGGCTTACATTTGACAGATGCGCTTGAGTCTGTTGATTGGCCCGATGCAAAAGGGCAACTCGCATCGTGGCTCAAC
>QQSD01000054.1:0-4174 GCA_003602485.1 Candidatus Poseidoniales archaeon
GAAGGCCTCTATCACGCTCTTCTTCGCCGTAGTGCAGACCGTGCACAAGGGCGCCCAGAGTACGAACCAGAGCCCATGACCTTCCCGGGCCTTGAAGGAGAAGTTGCCTACGATCCCCGCCCAATTTCAAAAGCGGGATCTGAGCGCCTTATCCGCATGGGTTTTGAAGTTGCAGAGACGCGAAACGGAGCACCGTTGGACGGTGTCCGCCGAGTTTCCTGCATTGACAAGTCCAACGTTACACGGGGTTGTCAACTGTTCCGCAAAACCTTCCAAGACATCGCATCCGACTATTCTGGGACAGAAGCCGATTACGGATACATTGACGCATTCATGCAGTGGATGACGCGTTCACCAGAACACTACGACGTTGTTGTCACTTCGAACATGTTCGGTGACATTTCAACTGACTTGGGCGCCGTACTTCAAGGCGGAATGGGAATGGCAGCATCAGGCAATGTTGGCGACGACCACGCCTTCTTTGAACCAGTTCACGGGTCATCACCAAAGCATGCGGGTTTGAACAAAGTCAACCCAATTGCCTCCATCAACTCAATCCAGATGATGATGGATTATCTCGGACGTAAAAACGGTGATGAAGACCTTATCGCTATTGGACGACTGATTGACGAAAGTGTTGCAGAGCACCTCAAGGATGGGCGTTCCCTCACTTACGATATTGGCGGAACAGCAACGTGTTCTGATGTGGGTATCGGCATCGCCACACGCCTTGGTGACAAATTGAAAGAGCGTTAATCCTCGTTGAGCCCGTTCAACATTTCCTGGAGTCCAGCACTCAGTACGGCTTGATGATCGTAACTGGTATCAATGGTCAATTCGCTCATTGTTTCACTCGCTTCAAGCATGGTCTCGAGCGCCCGAGATAACTCATCAACAATGGTTACTGAAGCGAGTTTAGCTGAGCGAGAAAGGGGGTTGAGGTCAATGACAACAACCGTTTTCCCCATCTTCACAAGTGCTTCACAACGATCACCGTCTTCGAGTGGAACAAGAATGACATCGCTGGCTAAAATGCCCTCTTTGTGGCATGCTGCTCGTGGTCCTTTCAGGCCGGGGATGGTGGCGTCAGGTGCGTGTCCTAGGACTTTGACGTCCAAATCAAGTGCAGCTTTTCGTTCATCGATAAAGGACAAGATGGCCTTCATTCGTTCTGGAGTACGATAGAAAATGTTGACCTCGAGCGGACAGGATAAGAACGCAGCCAAGCGCAGCATTGCATCGCTGGCTAAGGCTGCTACATTTCCGTTCACGCTCAATACAGGTCGCTTGGCATGGCGCAGGTAGGCAAGAGCTTGGAGGGACGCCGAGCGAGCGCTCTCAGTCGTCCGTTCTCCCAATAAATAGTCAAAAGCCTCTCCGCGCCCGTGAGCGATCATGGCGCTTCCTGCAAGCATTCCTCGTTCTTCAGCAACCTCAAGTCGATGTCGCATGAGTAACGAGGCATAGCGTGGATGACTCGGGTCGGCCGCGATGTCATCCATGATGTCACCTCACAGACCCTTGACGAGCATGCTCAGGTCCAGGGGTTTGACGCCACGGTTCACAGAGCTGGTCGAAATCACGTCGAGGCCACATTCGTGCCAGGATTTGAGGTCGTCAAAGGTAATGCCTCCACTGGCTTCAAGCACAACATGTTCGCGAATACCCTGTTCAATCATTTGGTCACAAACTTCCTTGCAGGCTTCCGGTGAAAAATTGTCGAGCATAACGACCAGACGGTCAACATCGCCCACCTGTCGCCGCTGAGACCACGCCATGGCTGCCATCATGGCCTCTTTATCGGTTCGAACCTCAACCTCGAGGAAGGCGCCAGTTTGAGTCATATCAACATCGCTGAGGAAGGTTACCAATCGTTGTTCATGGGATTCCATTTCTTCATGCATGCTAGCAAGGTCATTTTCTTTCACCATCATGGCGTCTTGCTTGGTGAGGCGATGCGTCAAGCCACCTCCCATGTGAACGGCCCATTTATCGAGCAGTCCCCAGATTGTTTTTCTCGTGCACGCAATCTGGCGGGGGGCAATGGCCGACCACTGTTTCATGTGGGTGGCAATGCCCGAGAGTTGTCCAAGAACATTCAACACTGAACGTTCAACGGTCAAAACACTGTCTCTATCGCCGGCCAATACGGCGATTTCATCACCTGAAGAGACGCGTTTTCCATCGCCAGCAAACCACGTGATTCGAACCGATGGAGCCCAAATTTGAGCCATATAGTCGACGACGGCACAGCCAACGATTAACCCGTCTTCTCGAGCAACAACAGTTGCTTCAACGGGAGGGGAGTCGCTTGAGAGGGGCATATCAATGCCATCATCTCCAACGATAGCGCTGACCCATCGGTCAATGCTTGCCATCAATTTTCGACTTGCTCCATCTTCCAAAGTCCACAATTCGTGGCCACGGTCGTGAGGCACCTTCGGGTCTTCGCCCATAGAGAAGGGAATGCGGGCTACCTCTTCAAAGCACCCCTCCATTCATCTTTTGATGGGGTGCCTCGTGTCCTCACCATGGCTCGTGTCACGGTTGTAGGGGCTGGAATCGCAGGCCTCACGGCTGCATTGTATGCGACAACGGCAGGACACCATGTGGTCGTGTTGGACCGAACCGACCGCCTCGGTGGCCGAGGCACTTCACAATCCATTGACGGTATTCCTTTCGGGTACGGCCCCCATCTTCTGGACCGAAAGGGCCCGTTGGCTCAAGTTACCAAAAAAGTGAGCCGCCTCAAGATGGCTCTCGCCTCTCCACGTCTTGACCGCCTCTTTGTGGCAGGCGTAGGGCCTCTGCGTCCTCGAAACAACGTCAAGCAGGCGGCACAATTACGTCGGGAACTCAAGCACGAAATATCTGAATCCGAGGCCGTAAAGGGCGCGCACCTGTTGGCAAGTATGGGCCATAGTCAACCCTCGTCTTCGCGATTGAAAGCGTTGACAGCATCCAAGCTTTCTCTGGTAGGAGAAGGTTGGGCTGGCATTGTGGGGCGGATGGCGGCGGCTTTGGATGAAGTTGGAGTTTTGATTGAACCAAACTGCACGGTAACGGGCATTCATGAAGGCGAAGTTAGCCTCGAAGACGGGCGTTCGTTCCAAAGCGACGTTGTGATCCTTGCATGTGGGGCGAATACCACTCGTAAACTTCTCAACAAACTGAGCCCTTCATTGCTCGACGGCATCAAACCTCTCAAAGCCAGTACCCTCGACCTTCTTCTTGATTCCAAACCCCTGAGCACAAAGCACGGCGTGATGGATGCAAGCGAAGGAGCAGTTCTTCTCGAATTAAGCAACATACAATCGAGGTTTAACGTGCAGGGAAGCTTACTCTCCGCGGCCCTTTTTGCCCGAGAAGGTGAAGACCATGACGCCCGTGAGGAACGATTGTTATCCTTCGTTGACCAACACGCCACGGGATGGCAGCACCATGTGATCCATGAACGCCGTCAACGCAACATCACGGTTCAGACCCAAGGAGACAAACCTTGTTTTGATGCGCTCAAAGAAGACGGAATCCTACTTGCAGGCGAATGGGTCGAAAGCGAAAGCATGCTTTCTGACGCCGCAGCAGAAACGGGCCGTAAAGCAGGTCAAAACATTTCATTGGCTCTGCCTTGAAGCCTTATTCACCGTCACCAAGCACGATGAAACATGCGTCTGGTTTCATGGAACGTCAACGGGTTGAGAGCAGCCATTAGAAAAGGCATTGACGGATGGATTGAGACCTTGGATGCAGACGTATTAATGCTTCAAGAAACGCGTGTTCTTGAGGAGCAATTGCCCAAAGGTTGGTCGTGGCCCGAAGGCCATGAGGTTCACCTTCATGCGGCCCAAAAGAAAGGTTATGCGGGTGTTGCAACATTAGCAAAAGGTGAGCAAAAGGTCCTGCAGGGGTTTGCATGGGGTGAAGACCCTGATGATATTGAAGGGAGAGTGCTGGTTACTCAACACGACGCTCTTATCTGCGTAAACACCTACCTGCCCAACGGTGGAGGCAGTCCCGAACGTCAAGCCTTCAAAGAACGATGGATGGACGCATGGCGGGCATGGCTTGCCCCTTGGCTTGAAGCAGACCATCCAGTTGTGGTCGTCGGAGACCTGAATATAGCCCATACGGAAGATGACATTTGGAACCCTACGGGTAACAAAAAAACCAGTGG
>QQSD01000054.1:4328-6924 GCA_003602485.1 Candidatus Poseidoniales archaeon
TATTTGTTGTGCAATCCGGCTGCAGCAGCCCGCATCAAGAGCGTTGACATCATTCGTCAGGCTGGGCTTGAGGTGAGCGATCACGCCCCAGCAATAGTGGACCTTGACCTCTAAGGTTCCCGGCGACCAAACCGGTGTCGGATTTTAGAGACAAACCAATACCCAGCATCACGCAATGGAAGTGGAATGAGCCAGGCAAAAGGATACCACATGGCGTAGTACCACTTCATGGTGAGTAAGAGGCGGATTGCCGCCGCTGAACGAACATATACGCGTTCGTTTCGAATGACATAGACCGAATCAATAGCTTGGAGGCGCGGAGGAAATTCAGCGATCAATGCCTGCCCCTCATCGGATTGAATCCCGTGGATGACGAGTTCAGTTCCCGATGAGACACGTTTGGTGAGGAAGTTTGCAAGGCCGTTGCACATCACACAATGGGCATCGATCAGAAGTGTGGTACGTGCCAAATCATCACCTCAGGAAAGCGAATCCTCAACGGCTGTAAAGGCCACCAAGAGAGCATCAACGCTGTCTCGTAATGCTTGAAGGTCGTCGGAACTCATCGCAACCTCGAGGTGGATTTCATCCCCCTCTGTTTCTCCCGTAACTGTAGCCCCATGCTCGGTAGCAACCTTGAGAAAAGCAGCGGCTTGAGAGGCATGGCCCGACCAGCGCAGGACCATTGTGTGCTCTTCCGCCATGATGTTGTCTTGAGGTGGGCTGATATGAGGCTAACCTTTGGCCAAACTATGGCAAAGCCCTCCGAGGACTCCTTTGTCGTTGCCGGTAGCGGCGGAGTTGTGGTGGGTGAAGCCCGAACCAACCATGAGGGGAGGCGAGCCCTTCTGCTCGTTCGAGGTGAGGATGACACCTCTGAATTGAAAGCCTTGGTTGCCACAATGGGGATTGAAATTGTTGAGGTCCTCTCTCAAAACGGGCGCATTGATCCACGAACTTACTTTGGGAAAGGGCGCCTCCAAGATATCGCAGAGGAGCGACAAAACGCCACAGAACCACATCCATGGGCAAAGATCGATCTCGTCATCATGCACACCAATGCTACGCCACGACAACTGGTAGGAGTTGGTGAACTCCTCGGCCTTGAATTATGGGATCGTGTACGCCTTCTCCTCGCCCTCTTCACGGCTCACGCTTCCTCTGTTGAAGCCAGAACGCAGGTTCGGATTGCACAATTACAGTCTGACAGAACCATCCTCAGGGAACTTGCTGCGCGCCAAACAACGGGTGAACGGGCAGGTTATGGAGGAGGTGGTGTGACGGCACTTCAAAACGTGCTATCGAACATTGCTAGAGAATTGACCAACCTTCGCCGACGACAGAGAAAACAAGCCAATGCGCAACGCGAACACCGCCGTCAACGCGTCCGCAGTGGCGCTTTAACGGTTGGATTCATCGGCTATACCAATGCAGGAAAATCTTCACTGTTCCGCTATTTATCGGGCAAGGAAGTCCTTGTCGAGGACCAGTTATTTTCCACGCTTGAGACCACAGTGGGCCGAATGGAGGAAAGTCCCCGCGTTCTCCTCGCAGATACCATTGGATTTATTGATAATATACCAAATGCAACACTAGCGGCATTTAAAGCAACTATTGCTGAAGCGTTAGATGCTGATTTGAGGGTGATTTTGGTTGACGCCTCTGACTCCATTGATGAATTGGAACGAAAATTGGAAACCACGCGCCGAGAAATCCTGGAGCGCCAAGAGAACGAGGCCACAGCCTTTGAGGAAACGACGGACCTCATGGTCGTATTGACCAAACTTGACGTTCTTGAGGAGCAACACATCAAGGCAGCACAAGAAGCCGTTGAGTCCTTTGGATACCCAACACCCCTCGGGGTTTCAAGTATGGACGGTCGCGGGATGGAGGAACTGAAATTTGCCATTCGTACGCACCTTTTCGAGCGGCCTCGAACCCTCACCATCACTCCAGTAACAGATGCTAATGACGAAGCCTTAGAGCGCATCGCATCCGACATATACGACAACGCCATGGTTGAAAGCGACGAACGTGACCCCAGCAAGGGTGCAACGATGATTGCTTGGATGACCAAAGTCGCTGCTGAGAAACTCAAATCTCGGTGGAAGCAACGCATTGACATCAAGTAGGTTGGCCTCCTACTCACTTCTATGGCGGAGGCCGTATCAGAATCGGGTGACTACCTTGATGAGGTGGTCGAAGAAACCCCTCTTCTCTTCGCCTCATCCGGTGCAGTGCTGACCATTGAAGACCCTCATCTTCACCCGATCGGACGCGCCATTGCCATCTTCCTCATCTTTGTCAGCATGCTTGGCTTTCTCAACGGGTTGGACTACGCTTCACCCGATGACGGGCTGGTTCGCCCCGATGAATTTGTGTACCGATTAGCGCAGACTGCTCCAGAAGAAACAGCGACCTTCAGAGGGACTGTCTTCGACCACGAAGGTGCTGGCCTTGCCAATGCTACCGTGTACATTTCATGGCTGAATACAACTTCAAACATGTGGGTCTCAACAGAAAATTTGACTGAAGACGATGGCTCATTTGAAATTCAACGCCTGAACCCTGGCTTGGTCAGAGTTGATATTATCGC
>QQSD01000055.1 GCA_003602485.1 Candidatus Poseidoniales archaeon
ATCGGCTCTGCGCATTTAGTCGGTGTGGAACTTCCTGAGAATTTCAAAACACCCTATGCAGCGGCCTCACCTCAAGATTTCTGGCGACGCTGGCACATCTCACTTTCAACCTGGCTTCGAGATTATCTCTACATTCCACTGGGTGGTTCACGTAACGGAAGAAATCGGATGATTTTTGCATTAATGATGACGATGCTCTTGGGCGGTTTATGGCACGGGGCCTCTTGGAATTTCGTCTTGTGGGGCTTCGTCCATGGCCTTCTTCTCATCGTCCATCGCTTTGGCAGTCAAGTTGGTTTTGTAACTCGGTTCTTTACCGCAACAGGACGTTTAGGCGTGCTCCTTTCATGGTTCATCACCCAATTCCTCATCTTTTTCACATGGCTCATTTTCAGGGTTGAAGACACGGAAATTTTGATTCCATCAATGAAAACTTTCCTTGGGATTGGGGGTCATTTTGACCTCAATGAATTTTATGATGTACTTCCAGAAATCAAATACTTGACGTTCTTTATCGCAGCCAGTTTTATACTTCTTCACGGTGTAAGTGGGAAACTTGGTGGTGGCAAAGAATGGTTTGCGCGTCAACATCCCGTTGTTTGGGGCTCAATTTCCGGCTTTATGCTGTGTTTGGCCTTCTACCTCAGGCCTGCAGAAACTGTTGATTTCATCTATTTCAGATTTTGATTTTTCTCGCCATAAGTCCTTTGGGCGACAAAGGTGAGCAAAGGCTTAAGAGACGACCTCTCAGCGTTTCAACCAGTGCAATATCACTCATGGGGACTTCAATGACCTACAAACTTCAATGCCTCAAGACCGGAGATCTCATCGACGACGACTACACTCTCCACTATACCGAGAACGCCCTTCTGCGTGCGGTTTACGACCAACCCTTCCAACTTCAAAAAGCGGAAGGCGTCTGGAAGTACCTCTCGTGGCTGCCTGTTTCCAAAGCCAACGACTACGTTGCCGGCACGGTGACCTACAAGGCCGACGAACTCGGTCATGCCATGGGACTTTCTAATCTCTGGGTGACCTACCACGGCTATTGGCCCGAAAAAGGCGGCCTCTGCCCAACAGGGAGTTTCAAGGACATGGAAGCGGTTCCAACCATTCAACGTCTGCGAGACCACAGTGCCAAAGGACTCATCTGTGCCAGTGCAGGAAATACCGCACGTGCCTTTTCTCATTTTTGCGGTCTTGACAACATCCCACTCATCGTCATTGTCGGCAAGGACCACGCCGACCGTTTGTGGGCGCTGCCCGAAAACTCTGCTGAAAGCGTTCGACTGGTCGTTGTGGAAGACGGTGACTACTACGACGCGAAGACCGTAGCGAAAGGAATTGCAGCCCAACTACCCGGATGGCAAATGGAAGGCAGCGTCCACAATGTCGCCCGTCGAGACGGTATTGGAAGTCTGATCGTTGATGCAGCCATGGCGATTGGAACACTACCCGATCACTATTTCCAAGGCATTGGTGGGGGGCCTGGGCCAATTGGAATTCATGAAATGGCAGTCCGGCTCATCGATGAGGGTCTCTTCGAAGGCCCAGCACCTCGCCAGCACCTTTCGCAAAATGTCGAACACCACCCGATTCACAAAGCTTGGCAGGCCGGCCGAGACCATTTGATTGCGTCTGATTTCCCTTCAGAAGACGTTGAGGTATATTCTGATTATTTGATGAATAAAGGTCCTGCTTACGGGCAGGTGGGTGCGGTACATGACATTCTCAAGGACTCGAAGGGCCAGACTTACATCGTTGAACGCCAGGATGCGATGGCTGCTCGTGAATTGATTGAATCCATTGAAGGGATTGACATTATGACTCCGGGCGGCGTTGCTGCAGCGAGTCTCCAACAAGCCTTGGTTTCGGGTGATGTCAAGGCTGATGACTGCATCGTCCTCAACATTAGTGGAGGAGGAACTCAACGGCTCAAGGAAGACGTTGAAACGCATTTGATTGAACCATGGATGAAGGTCAAAAAAGCAACCGGCGTCGCATCCATCCTGAAGGCCCTCGAAGAGTAGCGTCTGAACTTTGTCAAAGCGCAGGTTCAAAGATGGAGCGTCTGTTCCGAGAAATGAGGGGAAGTCATGGTTGAGGCTGCGTGGATTGAAGCGGAAGTACTCAAAGCAGTCCCTGACGCTACCGTTGAAGTCGTTGACCTTCACAATTCCGGCGACCACTTTCACGTTCGAATTATCTCAGATTCCTTTGATGGAATGCGCCCCCTTGCACGTCAAAAGCAAGTACTGGCCGTCATGAAGGCCCACATCCCTCATCCTATTCATGCGCTTGACCTCAAGTGCATGACGCCCGCCCAAGCAGCTACCGCTGGCGACACGGCGTTTGACCCCCACGGCGGAGGTCAAGGCGTACACATCCGCCGATTGAAAAAGGAATGATGACCATGAATTGGAGCCCAGAAGAATTGCAAAGCCTCGTCAACGACCACCCGATTGTCCTCTTCATGAAGGGCAGCCCCAACGAGCCACAGTGTGGATTTTCAAATCGAGCTGCTCAGGTCCTGCAGCAACTCGGAGAAGAATTTGCATCCGTGAACGTTCTCAGCGACCGTCTCGCCATCCCATCCATCTGCGCCTGGTCGGATTTCCCAACCATGCCCCAAATTTACGTCCACGGGGAACTCATTGGCGGGTCAGATATTGCTCTTGAGATGCTTCAAGATGGCAGCCTTCGTGAAATGTTTGACGCAGGCCGTCAAGCCTGATGAAGAGCGCTCAACGTGCACAATCCCGTGCCAAGAATAAAACAGAAGCCACTGTTCGGTTGAACGATGGCCGAGTTGCTTCCCGGAGGTGTTTACCCTTGGCATGTTTTGGACGAAAACAAAGCAGGTTACTACAGCCAATTACAACTCAAGCGGTGCATGGAAGACCGCAACCCTCTCCTTCCACTTATGGAAGACAAATATCGTTCAAGGGAACTCGTTGAATCCAAGGACATATGCCATTTAACCGACCTCTATCACTGGTCTGAAGATGTTTCCATTGATTGGGAAAATCTCCCCGAGCGCTGCGTCATCAAAACCAACCACTGGTCCGGTGATGCCCTCTTCATCATGGATAACGGACCAGTTCCTTTGGCCAACGTCCCTCGTCGTTTTCGGTTGTTTTCACGCACCGACAACCGCTATCGTGTGATACGAAATTGGCGGGATCAAAACGGTAAGCCTTGGCCCAAATGGAGAATAGAACGTTCCCTTCGCTGGTGCTTGCGCCAACCATTCCCCGCACCCCTTGAATGGGGGGCTGCGACCATTAAGCCGCGAGGCGTGATGATTGAAGAATTGTTGACCGATGACAACCACTTGCCAAATGATTGGAAAGTTCACGTATTTCATGGAAAAGCAGGCTTCATCCAATACGACACGGGCCGCATGACCTCGCATTCGCAATCAATTTACACCTTAGAAGGACAACGAATTCAGCAGACAGACGGGCTATGGAGTGAAACGCATACACCCGACGAAATCGTTTCAATCCTCGGCAAAGAAGGCATTGACCAACTCGTAACAATTGGTGAACGCTTGGCGGAAGACATCGATTACACCCGTGTCGACTTGTTTTTGGCCGATGGGAAGTGGTATTTTGGAGAATTTACGAACTACCATAATTCGTGCCACCCGCAATCAAAGGAATGGGAAACACTTGCAGGAAATCTGTGGCTTCAGAAAGATTCCTGAGATTCAATACATTCAAAATCATCGGGCCTGACGGTCCAATGGAAGGAAGAGGTATGAGGCCGTCCAAACAATCTCGTAAACTCGTCGTAGAAGGTGGAGAGCGCATTGTTGATTTCGACAACAAAGCCTTCAAACCAATCCCGCAATCAGGTATTGACCTCGCTGTAAAAGCAATGAATGCTGGTGTGATGTACCGTTACCAACC
>QQSD01000056.1 GCA_003602485.1 Candidatus Poseidoniales archaeon
TCTTTTCCGTTCTCCATGAGAACGAAGTATTTCTTTCCGTCTGACATTTGGATATCCTCCAATCTGCCCTTGTCCAACTGAGCATATAATACTTTTCCCGAAAAAAGGCAATACTGCGCCACATATGCCGCTCAGTCCCCCTTTCCGAAGGGGCTATTGCGGCTGATTGTAGCGCAATCAATCGGTTTTGAACCCTAAAAATCTGCACCCGCCAGTGTCTTGGTTTCAAGAACACCCTCGACACTACGGATGTGTTCAACAACCGCCTTTGCAATTGTAGCCAAGTCTTTTGCCTCTAACTTTACAATTAAGTCGTGGTCTCCAAACAATACTGTAGCATCACATACATGCGGCAGAACACTTACCTTTGCGTGGACGTCTTGTTCGCTTCCTGGTTTGACATTGATGAGTACATATCCGATTGCCATGGTAAACAAACTGAACCAATTGGCGAGGTCTCATGACTCTTCCGTTGGAGCATTGTGCTCAGCGAGTGCCTGCGTATGGGTCACCACGTAGGTAGACCATTGTTCCTCTCCCCACCCCTCTGGACACGGGCCTTCAATCCAGGTGCGATACTGTTCCAAACTCCATCCCTCTGGGATGTATTCGGGCAGTGCTTCATCAGCTGGTTCACTCAAGGAGTCGTTGTCCTCATTCAAATTGAACAAATCCTCGATTGAATGATCTGCCACATCCTCTTGTACGCCCCATCCCGAATCCAATCCTTGATGTCGATTGTTTTGGCGACGGACGACTGCGATTGAGACAACCACAAGAATGGCCAAAATCATGAGCATAAGAGGCAGAAGTGCCTCACTATCGGTAGCAGTGGTCGTTGTCTGTGTATCATTGGTGGGCTCACCGCACGTGATACACTCGAGGAGTGGACCAACTTCGAGGACTTGCTCATACTGGAACGAGCCTTGTAATTCATCGACACAGGTAATATTCGCTGCTAAGGTTGAATTTGCTAAAGCACCCGGTACAGGATACTGCCAGGTGAGGACATTGGAGAATTGTGTGTCTTCCCCCGCAGTTTTCACCGATTGAGTAAGCAGGCCTCCGGCCTGGTCGTAAAGTTGGAAAGAACATGTCACTTGATGAAGCCCATCCAAATCGGTAATGGTTGCATTGAGATAGAGGTCCTCAAGAGGTTCAACAGGGGAAGTTTCTACAGATTCAATGTATGTAGGGGCGTGCTGGAACAACATGTCGAGGGTCATGGATTTGACCAGCCCTTCAACGTCACGAACCGAAACAAGCACGCTTCCGTCTCCATCTGTGAGGGAATTATCAAGTTTTAATCTAAACATCAACCATATGACATCATCACCGTATGCAGAACGGTTGCAGGCATCGGGAACCGCCTCCATGTCCCAAACAGGTGTATCAACAGAAGGTGCATTTACTGCCCATCCGATTTGGGTTAATTGTGCGGTCACGCTGGCCAATGGACGGTCACTGACCACCCCGACCAAAAGCGTCGCTGTTTGACCAAAGGTCATGGCATCAACGGTTCCCTGAGCGTCACAAGCCTCGATGAAAACCACTTCCGGTGGTGTCAGGATGAAGGGGAGACTCAAACTTGCAGAGGCGGTTGCAGTATTCTGTCCGATACCATCCACCTGAAGGACCAGTTCGCCTGCCTCGAGAGTTGATGTCACTTGATTCAATTGAATGATTGCCCTTGCTTGCCCGACTTGGATATCCACTGGCAGTTGGATTTCTTGCCCACCAGGCCATTGAATGGTAAGGTCACCAAGGAATGCTGTTTGGGGGTCATCAATATCCCTAACATCAACAACGACATATTCATCCCCGCTTCCAACAACTCTGTCGAGGATGATTCCGTCAGCGTTCTCAAGATGCACTGAGAGGATTGGTGAACGGTCATTCACCCTTAGTGTCCGCTGTAAGAGTAGGCTTCCTTCGGCGGTCCGAACCTGGAGATCAACATCCTCCAAACCGCTCCCTTCTTCGAGAGAGAGTTGAGCAGTGTAGCAATACAGGTTCGGGACCGTCTGGGGTGAATAGGTGACGTTGCTGACCTCACCGCGTGATGTCAGGATGAGCGGCAGGGCTGTTGCTTCGTCATAATCAGCATCTTGCACACAAGCAGTAAGCAACGACTCTTGATGACGATAAAGGCCTTCTGCAGGCTTGTTAGGGAGTTGAGATGCTTTGTTCCATGTGACTTCATCAATCCCCGTTGCATGGGGTCCAAACCATTCAGCAGGCGCATCCACGACCCGCGTGACATTGGAAAATAAGCGCGTGATGCTCATCCCTTGTTCATCGACGACCGTTGCCCGAAGTGTGATGAAGCCGAGGGTAGAATTAGCAGGAACTACCAGGGATGTTTCCCATTTTTCCTCCCCGATGCTGCCCATTTGGAGCATGTTCCAACTGGTCTCATTCAGGCTTTCATTTTCTGAAAGAAGTTGCCATTCCAAAATGGCCGAGGTTACATTGGTGTCATCGCTTGCCTCAATGGTACAGATGGTGTAGGCGCCTCTGCTGAGTGAAGCAGCGCTGCAGTAAGCGTCCATAAGGGTCGGAGGTGCGTTAACAATAAGCGTAATCGCTTGCAAATTATTGGAAAAATGCTGTTCGGGACTCGCATTCACATAACGAATCCTCAAATCAAGGTACCCGGAATTAACGGGGACGATGGTGAGATTGATGATAGCCCGACTTCCGAGTTGGTCACCCGATGGCAAGTAGAGTGAGGTTTGGTTGAGGATGACATTGCCCTGAACGGTTTGGGCAATGAGGCTCCCATTTGCTTCGGCCATGCCAAGGTTTTCAACCATCACTTGAATGGTGACGTTTTCACCTTGATTGACGAAGCCCGTGGACCTGACGTCAACGATGTTCACGTCATGAAAAACATCAGCGTAAGCGGCCATCTTTGGGTCACCAACAACCACACCCATCCAACCTGAAAATCGGTTGGCTGCAGCGTGACTTTCAGCGAGATTGTAGCCAGAGGCATAACTGGGATGAAGAACACTGGGCATGCCAACAGCGGTAAGATATGGTTCGTAGACGTAGCCTTTCACGCCCGAAACACCGTCTTCGAGTAAATCCGCAATGAGTGATTGGCCGTAGGTGGTTCCCCAATTGAATGAACGCCCTCCTGTTGAAACTGCAGTATCGGCGATGGAACCGTTGACCCAGTCCATCTGAGGGCGTATGACTCGCAGCACGGTTGAATCAACAAAGAGCGATCCGCCCGTTGAGGTTGGGACGATGTCAATGCTGCGCTTGATACGTAGCGTTACCGCATCATCATGGGGCCGGAATCGCATGGTTTCAGAAGCCCATGATGTGGTGAAGGGTTCGCTTGCCGTGGTGTTGGAAGAGAGAATGTTCCCGTTCGCATCCAGTGCGTCAACTACGATGTCAAATGCCCCGTAAACATCACCCGTTCGCTTGCCGTAGCCGTAGACAACCCATGCATGTTCTGTGAAGGAGGGTGGAATCTGATATTCGGTTTCGAGAGATGCTACGTCCGTTCCGTGGCCTGAATAGGTTGAACAATTATCGACGACAGAACGGCGAAGTGATGTGATCGAGCTGTCGTCTATCGCCCTGTCCCAAATCAGGACGTTATCGATTTTACCTTCAAAGAAGGCTGAACCTGCTCGGTTAACACCGAGTTTGTACAAGTCAATATTGTTGAAGGAACCGTTGGGATAGATATTGGTATTTACGAGCACGCCATCCATGTATTGGCGCGCTTCACCGTCGTCGTAGACCGTTACTAAATGCGTCCAACGTTGAGCGATGACATCCCCAAAACTTCGAGTTTGATTGTTATGGAGGTACCACTTTCCGCCAGAAACCATGTGTTGGAAGGATTGATTTGAACCAGCGTTGTCATCAATAGCAAATGTTGACGCATAGCTTGTTTGGTTCGTTCTGTTGGCCCAAACCCATTGACTAATTGTGAAATTACCAACCCAATCATCCACATTGACCTGGGCGTAATCATCGCTTCCATCAAACCACAGGCAGGAACCATCAAGGCAACTGCGCCAGTTGGTGTTGTCCATTCCTTCGAGCGTGAAGTTTGAACCGTTGGCTACAGAATCGTTGGTCTGGCTCCCAGTTCCTTCTTCAAATTGCCAAGAATGAATCAGGGCGTCAACCTCTGGGAGGACGTTATCGGATACAACAAAGGCTGAAGCTGGAATTGATGCTTTATTGGTATTCGGCCCTTCCCACGAAAGGATGAGTCCATGTGGACCTCCACCTTGGAAGAACTCAATCCTAAAATCGTGTAGACCAGAACTAAGATTGAGGGTGGCAGAATATTCTCGCATACCGTGACTGCCGTAGTTCTGAATCAAACTTACTCCGTTCATCCACAATTCGGAACCGTCGTCCGAGTTGAGATAGAAGGTCCAATTTCCAGTATCTGGTACGTCAATGAGGCCGCTAAAGCGAGCGCCCCAGTCTTGCTTGAAGCGGTCATCAAGTCCTGAATAGGGGTTGTTTGATGAGCCGTGTGACAGATGTGGCTCGATACGTACGTGGTCAGGTGTACGGTCGATGAGCGTAGGCATGCTGGCAGTGCTAAAACTCACACCATCGTTGTCAAAATATTCTGCGTAAACACCTTGCATCATGTGACCAGAGTCTTGTTCACAAGCAGTACTGATTGCGGCTTCAAAGGCTCCACTACCCCCTTGTTTGGTTGATGTTTGATAGGCCCATGAAAACGAATCCTCCGCCGCTACTGTTGGGGCAGTGGAGTTCCAATAACGCACTCCACTCTGCCACGCAGTATCGTCGGTATCAAAGCCTCCGTTTGGCAGGTAATTGGTATTCCAATTCCCGTCATTGCTTCCCCACGAAGCGTACCCCATCACGTTCGAAACATTGGTTAAAAATTCAGTTTCTTCGTCAAAGGTGACAGGCAAACCGAGACTTCCGTTAAGCGTGGTATTTGCAGTGTACAAATCGTCATTCCAAAACTTGTAGCCTGACCCGTTGCGGTTGGTCGCAAGATCGAGCACGAATTCGCCTCGCTGACCAAGACTCTGATTGGCTCGCTCAATCAGTTCCAACGCTGTATCAACGGTATAGCCGGTAAGGCGGGTCACCAAGAAAAATCCATATTTGCTTCGCTTGAAGGGTTCCATCGCCTTGCCCGCAAGGGGGCCGTAATCGTGTTCAATCCAGTAATTTCCACCGATTGAACTGTTGTATGCGCCTCCCAAGAGGGCGAGTTCTTGGTCGAAACTTGCCTTATCATTGCCCCCGGAAACGCGGAGAGGGATGCCTTTGGTGGTGACGAGGTAGTTGAGGCCACTCGTCGATGAGCGGTTCTGAAGCATTTCAAGGAACGGAGTGGCAAAGTACGTGTCAAATTGGTCCCGATTGATGGTTTCTTTAGTTGGCGTTCCGCTTTCGTTGAACATGAAGACTCGGTCGAGAGAGATGTTACGAGCAGCGACAAAGGCCCAGCCGATGGTTCTACTTTCCTCAGAAAGATTGTTGATGAGCACACCAACATCGCTGTAGTCGATGACGCTGGCGTAGGTGAATCCCTCTGGGACGGCTACGGTGGGCCAGGGTGTGGTATTCCAAACATCATCACCTTCACCAACGAAGAATCCGTCGAAGAAGGTGGAAGATGAAGTTTCAAGTTTAGGCGTGTTGGTTGAACTGGTTAGTGTTGCAAACGGCAGCGTTGAACAGAACAAGAGGACTACGATAGCGACGCTGGCGCTTTTCGTGGTCATGCTTCGTGCAACGCAGGTATCGCTTTAGCGGTATCGCCTTGGAGCCAGTACGGCAATCCATTGAATGCTCGGTCCGACAGGCGAACACCCTCATTTTTTACGAGTTTCATGAAATGAATGCGTAGTTAATATGTAGGGTGGCCTCTCTTGGATGTATGATGGCAGAACTCTACATGGCACGAACATGCAAATGGGGCGTACTCCGCGTCATGGGGGGAGACGTGTGGAATCATTCAGGTGATGTCCTCATAACTCCTGCTAACAATCGCCTGTCAGGTCGTGAAGGTCTTGACGGCATGATCCATCAAAAAGCAGGCAAAGAGTTGACACAAGTCACACGAAATATTTGCCTTGACATGCGAAAAATCAACGCACCACCCTGCGCTGTTACCAAGAATGTCATCACAGAGCCCTTTGCCCTTGG
>QQSD01000057.1 GCA_003602485.1 Candidatus Poseidoniales archaeon
GGCCTGAAATGCGTGACGGGGACGTCACTCATATCGTAACGTACCGTTCCATCTCGGAACACTGGAAGTTGATGCTTCGCTCTAAGAATTCCTTTCTCAATTGGCTCTGGAGTTTGCTCTTTGCTGTTGAGTTTCTTCATACATTTGACTTGATTCGGCAGTCGGTCAATTCCCAAACGAATTCGGGCATCCTCTACCATTTCAGCCATCCTGATGCTCTGTACTTCACCACGGCGCCTTGCCTTTGAATGGGCGGCTTTCGGGACGGTTCGTCCTTCGCATGCCTCGCCGGCCTTCCCCTCTCCAAACTCGTCGACGGCGCGATGGTGGCAACGGATGAACGGTGATTCTTTTTCACAAACACTGCACACACGACGCCCCACCTGAACACGGATGGTGCCCTTGTCAAGCGCATTGTTTAGCAGGCGCTGATTCCCACCGTTCAATTCGATTGGGAAGAGCGAATGTGTCATTGGATTCATGACCCGAGCTGCCGCCTTTTCTGGCCGACCCATCCGACACCCAACGCGGACGGGAGCGCTGTGTTCCCAGCGGAAATCCGACAGGGTCCGAACCAGAGGAAGAATGCCGTCTACTGCAAGTTCATCCTCCATTCGTTGGGCGGCAAGGTAGCCTTGTGGATCTCGCGGGCCTTCGTCGACAACAGACGCCGCAGCATCACGCCCTACCTGGTCGGTCTCAGTGATGCCAAGCCCTCGTTGCCGTGCACCTGTCTCTGAGGCGATTCGAATGGTAGCTCGTTCTTTTTCGAGGATGCTGAGGCGCTCTCGCTCTTCGTCAAGAAGCTCTTTTGCCTCGCGGAGCGTTGTAATTCGGTCGTTGACAACCTTCATTGCATCCTTCTTTCGAAGAGGTTGTTCGCCTTCTGCACCAAAGCCAAAGGCTTCGAGGAGTGCTTCCCAACCTGAAAGAACCACCAGGTCATCACCGTCATGGACATGCGGCAAACCAAGCAACATCATGGCAGCTTTTGGAAACCCGTGCTGGACAAGGCTCCAGCCTTCGGGAAATGAGGCTGAAAAGATTGGTGGTAGTGGTAGCAGTTGAGTCCCTGGGATGTCGACCGCGTTGAAATCTGGAAGGACTTCGGGCGCAAGTTCATCCAATGCACTTGCCTGCCATCCTTTGACTGCGCCACTGAGCCGCATTTGACGGGCACATGCTCGAGGTTCAACCTGAATGCCATCATCAAGAGGTGTGACTTCTCCTTGTTCGAGGGTGGCTGATTCTAACAACTCAAGGAGAGGAGGGACCCATTCAATGGGTAAATCGCGGAACCAAGGATTGTGAGGAGAAGTTAGCGATGTTGCATACTTCTTCGCTACGGTTTGTGCGGTTGACCAATCCATTTTGATCGTTCTGAGTTGCTGATGCCATTCGCATCGCACGAGAAATTGTTCATTGCTGTCGTCTGCCTCTTCAGGACGCAGCCCGGGAGCACCTGTTGGCCAGGAGGAACGAGGTTGTCCCAAGAGATCTGTGAATGCCTTTACTTCTGCTTCTGTATCAAGATTCTCAAGGACATCACTGGCCCACCAATCCACTGAATAGCCGGCAGGAACCAGACGCTTGTTATTCTCCATAAATTCGCCGTAACCAATCACAAGTTCGCCATTATCCCAAACTTGCTTGACGCGAGTTCTCAATTTGGCATAACTTGCAGGGTCGTCGACCCGGATGAAATGCCCGTCGTCCAAAATGACCCACGGGCCTTCTGCCTCGTCACACGGCGTGATTGCACATGCTTTCCCGGGACGTTCGATTTTCATCTGAGTCCCGATGGTGATGAAGTCATCCAAGGCCAGCATCGATGCAGTATTGCAGGATGCTGCGGCGAGGCCTGAGGGACGGGCTCGCCCGTATCGGAGGCGAAAACCACCTGCTTGAAGCGGGCCGCCGAAGACCGGTCGGCCTGCGATAATGTCCTTCATGAATTTCGTGATTGGCTCAACTTGCTTGCTCTTGAAGGCGGTTGAGGAAGCATCATCCGATTCTTTGCCCCGAAGAGCAAATTTGGTGATAAAGTCCCATCCTGGCACCTGAAGTCGTTCGGTATGTTTCTGGATTTTTGGCGCCTTGAGACACATTCCTTCCCCGATAACGAGCAACACACCGCCTCGAATACGTGCTTCGTCGATATTGCGCACGTTACCATAACCTGCACATTCAATTCGTTCGGTTGATTCACCGTTGATCATGACCGGGCAAGCGCGAACGATTTCATCAATCTCATGCGGCGGAGGGCGGTATTGCAGATTTCCTCGGTAAAGTCCAAACTCTTCTTTCACACGCTCTACTTCCGGGTCCGTTGGTTGGTAGTGTCCGACATTCAACTCTCGTCGTATCATGTCTGCAATGAGAACTGCCAGTGCTTGCGCAGTCCCTCCTGCTGCCCGAATCGGACCCGCAAAGTGCACGGAAACAAATTGAGAACCGTCGATGTTGTTGAGCAACCGTACCTCGCTGATTCCTTCAAGTGGCGCCACAAGGACTGCTTCGGTCAACACAGCAAGACCGACTCGGAGGCCGACGTCAATCGATTTTTCCAAATCATACCCTTGCTCTCGGAAGCCTCGTGAGACAGACTGAGCAATCATGATGGAAGTCGTTTCACGGTCATGTTCCTGAAGCAAGTCCCGTATATCATCCGCAACCTCGTAGCCTTCAAGATGTTCAACGAGGAGTTTTTCAGTTCGCCCAGCAAGGTCTGAGGCACGTGGAATCTCCACGTAGTCACGCGGATCGTAACCCAGCGAGCGTGCCTGTTCGGCGATTCGATACGCATCATCTGCATGCTCGTCCAACCACGTATGGTAGGATTCCATTTCCTTTTCGAGACGGGCTACATCAAGGCCGAGCAAAGGGTTGTGCTCGGCCAATAGCGTTCCTGCCTTCCCTTCGGTCATGCTGCTTCACGAGTTCTTAGGAGCGACCCTTTATCATGAAAGCGGTAAGCCTTTTTGGAGGTGCTTTGAGGCAAAACGATTGGAACGTTAAGGAAAGTTCATGTCATGAGAGCCTAAGGATTTCGTATGGCTGTTCACGAGAACGTGCGAAATCATCCCAAATGGGGACGTTTAGCGACTTTGGTTCATGAGTTGGCCTTCCTGGATGGAGGAGATGATGCCGCTTTCACACTTGCGAGTGGGCGTCAATCACGTTGGTTTTTTGACACCAAACCCGTCATGATGCATCCCGAAGCAGGGTCGATTCTCGGTTCGATGCTCAACATGAGAATCAACGAACTCGGAGCCCACTTTGTTGGGGGTCTGGAACTCGGAGCCGTACCGTTGACGGCGCTGGTCATCGGTTCTTCAGAGGCCGACCCCAATCTTCGTGGCTTCATGGTCCGAAAGAATCCGAAAGGACGGGGCGGGCGCAAAACGAACAATCCAGCCGGAATTGAAGGCGCTTCCCTCGAAAAGGGCGGCCCTGTTGTTATCGTTGAAGACGTCACAACAACGGGTGGATCCTCCATCAAGGCCGTCGAACGGATCCATGCTGATACGAATTGCAACGTTGTAGCAGTCATCAGTATTTTGGATCGCGAAGAGGGGGCCGAAGCGGCTTTTAACGAAGCAGGCCTTCGTTTTGAGAGCCTTTTGACCCGCTCTGATATCGTAGACCTTTGAGGCGATGATATGCATCGTATCATCTCTCAGAAGGAAGCAGTAGAAGCAACCCTCACCGAGTGTAGCCAAGACCCTACGGCGCCCAAGGGAATGGAATTTCATCATGCCAAGGAAGGGCGGCCACTTTCAACACCATGGCAGGTCGCCACCATCCGTTCGCTGATGTTGACTGAGACAACACTCGCCGATGGTTGGCTCCTTGACTGTGCCTGCGGGAGCGGCATTCAGATCATCGCTCACGCTTCAGTATTGAACCGTCGTGCCGTTGGGATTGAACTCGATGAAGAACGAGCGATAGCGAGTGCTTTGAATTTCTTGACCGTCGCTCAACATCAAGACGCTGAGGCTCTTCCTTGGTACGGTGAAAGTCGGGTTTTGGTTGGAGATGGAACGGATGCTCTTGGAGCCATGGAAGCCCTAGAGAGTGGCGACAAGGGGGGTATCGCCTTGCTCCATATTGACCCCGCTCGCCCGCGCAACAGCCGCACGCATGACTTGAGTGAAATGCAGCCCCCTCTCGATGAAGTCTTTCGTTCCTGGGCACCGTATTTTTCCGAACATCCAAAGGGCCCTGCACTCTTATTGGACCTCTCACCGCGGTTGACCAATGAGCAGCGAATGGAAGTCGAGGCACTGGTTGATGCAGTTTGGCCCCAAATCGGTCGCACCTGGGTATGGACCTCCCGTGGACGCGGTCGCGTGGATCGTTTGGCGCTGTGGCTTGGAGCAGCCTCGCTTGGCTCGGACAAGCGCCGCTTTGTGCGCGTACCTCCTCAATTAGGGGACGGGGCGCTCGTCATCTCGTCGTCTCAGGATTCCCCAGGACTTGAATGCCTTTTCCACCCACCACAGCGCGGTGAATATGTCAGCATTCTCGATGCGGCTCTCATCGAGAGTGGTTTGGCTGTGTCCTGGCTTTCGGAGGTTTCTGAGGAGGTTATGACGCGCTGGGCTGTTATTGAAGGTCGTCGCCCCCAACTGCATCACCAGGCTCCACTGCGTTTGGATAAGGCGGACGATTTACTCGTTCAAGCGACCGGTAAGGTGGTTGAACTCCTTCCTTTTGACTTGGACGATACAACCGTTGACCGAGTTGTTGAGGCCGCACTCGAGAACAACATGGCTTCAGTTAAAATTCGCATGGACACGCCGCCAGAAAAACAGCCACGGTGGCAAGGTTCGCTCGACCGGCAATTAGCTCGGCGCCACGGTACGAAAGACGGTTTCTTAGTTCGTCATCCGGGTGGAGATGTGCTTCTGTTGTGCGTTTGCCATTCTGAAAGTTCCTAGAACCTGCGGTTGACCGTCTCTATTCGTGGCTCAGTGGCGCGAAAGTCGTCATCGCGGTCTTGATATATGGGAGGTTGGTCGGAGGGATGCTTGACACTGTAAGTGTTAGCCTTGAGTTGAACGATATGGCACGACCGAAGGATGAGGACCTTGGTGATGATTTTTCATACATTTTGCGTATGGCTGACACCGACATGGACGGCTTGAAAACATTGGCGACTGCACTCACATCCGTGAAGGGTGTTGGACAACGCACGGCAATTCAAATTTGCAAGAACACTGGCTTCGACCCCTTCCGACTCGCTGGATTCCTCAACCTCGAGCAACAAGAAGAGCTGCGTCTTGCCATCGAATCCTACGCAGAAACAGTGCCTGTGTGGATGCTCAACCGACAACGTGACCTCGAAACCGGTAACGAGATCCACCTCACGGGACAACAAGTCCGCTTTACACTTCAAGACGATATTAACCGTCTTCGTACCATGAAGTGCTACCGTGGTGTCCGACACGCCTCGGGCAACAAGGTCCGTGGACAACGTGGACGTTCCAATGGCCGTGGTGGCCTGACACTCGGTGTGAGCCGAAAGAAAGAATGAGGGGGCTAAATCATGGGAGAACCAAAGTTTTCACGACCAAAATACGACACGCCATCCCACCCGTGGAAGGCACAGCGCATTGAAGAAGAACACGCAATGCGAGACAATCATGGTCTCAAAAACATGAAAGAGATTTGGAAGGCCAAGTCTCAACTTCGACGCCATCGACGCCAAGCAATGCGCCTCATCGGTATGGTTGACACCACCGAAGGCCACGGCAAGCGAGAGATGGAAGACCTCATTCACTCACTCTACAACAAAGGGTTCATTGAATCCAACGCAGAACTTGGTGACATCCTTTCTCTCTCCACAGAAGACGTTCTTTCTCGCCGCCTGCAAGCCCAGGTATACTACAAGGGACTCGCATGCACCATGAAGCAAGCTCGCCAATTGGTCGTGCACGGCCAAATCTGCATTGGCGACCAAAAGGTAACGATTCCGTCCTACCCCGTATCTCGTGACGAAGAAAACGAACTTTGCTACCATCCTTCTTCCGATCTCAACAACCCAGAACACGCCATTCGAAAAGCCATTGAAGGACGCCGTGAAATGGCTGAATATGCTGATGATGAAGTTGACCCAGTCGCTACACCTGAATTCGCTGAAGAAGTGAAGGAAGCAGCAGAAGCATCCAACGAAGCAGTCAAGGGAGGTGACGAGTGATGTCCCGCAAGGCTATCGTCAACATCTTCAGTTCCTACAATAACATTCTGATGACGGCTACCGACCTCACAGGCGCCGAGACCATTACCACCTGCAACGGTGGCGAAGTGGTCAAGGCTGGAAAGGACAAGGGCGGTCAATTCGCAGCTACTCGTGCTGCAGAACGCATGGCCGATGCACTTCGTGACAAAGAGTTCAGCGAACTCATCGTCAAGTACCGTGCACCGGGAGGCAACCAATCCAACAATACCGGGCCCGGAGCCCAAGCAGCAATTCGCGCTCTTACTCGTGCTGGCATGACCATTACACGAATTGAAGATGTGACACCCATCGCACACGACGGCACCAAGAAGAAAGGTGGACGACGTGGACGACGTGTCTGATAACAGGTGATGAAGATGAAGACCGAAATTGTAGAAGGATGGCCACAGGGTCACGAAATTCGAATTCTCATCAGCGAGACTGATACATCACAAGTGAACGCTATTCGTCGAGCACTCATCGCTGACGTCCCCAAGTTGGCCATCACTCGAGTTGACTTTTCTCAAGGAGTTACCCAAGACAACAAAGGCGAAGTTGTTGAATCCGTCAACGCACTTCCCGATGAAGTCATTGCTCACCGATTGGCAATGATCCCAATTCCAACCAACCTTGACGAAGGACTTGTATTCCCAGAAGACTGTGATAACTGCCGAGATGTTGTTGAAAAGGACAAAGGCTGCCCAATGTGCCAAGTCCTCTACACTCTTTCTGCCCGAGGACCTTCCTCCGATTCGGAAGAAGAACTCAAAACTGTCTTTGCTGGAGACATTACCACCATCTCAGACCCGGTCTTTGACATTCGTGAAGAGCACAAGCAGATCCCTCTCACCGTCCTCTCCAAAGGTCAATTCCTCGAATTCTACGCATTTGCAGTTCTTGGCCGAGGCCGTGACCACGCCAAGTGGTCACCAGTTGCCGCTGTTGGATTCCGCCCTCAACAAATTGCGGTCCTCAACAAGCCAAAGAAGGCCAGCGTGCTCTTCGACCTCGGTTTGACAACAACCGACGGAACCCCAATCAACGCCAAGTTGTTTGGCAAGGACAAGAAAGTCACCAACATCAATCACGTGATGGACCTTGAGAAGGCACTTCACCAAGTTGGCGCTGGCACAGGACGTGACGGCGACTTTGACCAAGCCATTACAATGGAGCCCGTTGATGGAGCCTATGTTTTCGCTTACGAAACCGATGGCAGTCTCGACCCAGTGACCGCTTTCAACATGGCCCTTGATGAATTGAGTACTCGCTTTGACAATCTCAGCGAAGAACTCGCATCCGCTTTGGCTTGATGGTCAAGCACGCAGTCTTCTTGAGCAATGACCTGCTCTTCGCGCATGATGAGCAACATGGTTGAGGTCAACGTCGGCGGACACATCACCCTGTTGTTCACCATTGACACTTCAGCACGTTTGCCTCGAAGTCAAGGAAGTCGAGGTGCGGGATTTACTGTTGACCACGGCGTGAAACTCAAAGCTCAGCTTATCAAAAAAGAAGAGGCGCTCCCCCTTGAAAGAATGAATGGGATAGCTCCCGATGTTCGACAGGATGCAACATCTCCTGAGGAGAGCAAGATTCACATCACCGATCGTCATGGGAATCTCATCGAAGAAAAATCACTCTACGAAGACATGATTGAAGCATGCCGCTATGCCCGTCTTCTGCGTGAAAATGAGTCGCTTGACCTCCAGATTCATCTTGAATGCCCACGAAGCCAGGGGTTTGGTATGTCCGCTTCTGGACTGATGGCCTTAGGTCAAGCCATTGAAGCGTTAACCGGACGCGGTGTCGCATCACAATATCTGAAAATCGCTCATCGTATTGAACGCCAGCACGGGTCTGGCCTTGGCGATGTGCTCGGCTGTTCTGTGGGCGGAGTTGAGTTGCGAATTCAGCCTGGGGCACCAAGTTGGCCCGGACACGCAGTAAGTTTTGATGCTCCAACTCCCGTCCTCTTGGTATGGGAAGAATCAGAATCTCGGCATACCTCAATCTACATCGATGATGAACAATGGCAGATATCCATCACAGAAGCCGGAGATGCATGTGTAGAGGTGCTGGCACAAAAGCCGTGGTCCCCGCAGCAGTGGCCTGAACTCTTGAAGCAGTCTCGGCTCTTTTCTGAGGCCTCGGGTCTTTTTGAGGAACCTGTACGCGCCCTGGTCTATCAAACGGTGATAGACAGCCTGCTTGAACTCAATGTACAGGGCGCCTTAGCAGCCAGGTTGTGCATGCTCGGGAATTCTGTTGTAGTTTTACCACGGCGCTTGGATGAACCGGTTGACGTCGACGCCTTCGCACAATTAGCAGACACTATCAAAGCACGTGGCTTGAACGTGTTGGTGTCGTCGATTTCACCTGTCGTCAATCAGAATCGAGCCGATCCAGATCTACCGGGCTTGAATCGAGCATGAGAACGCCTGGCATGTACAGGTTTTCACTGAAACCGTGTCGGAAGACGATGGCTCCGCTTCCCCACTCATCGATGTAGCGATTCATTTGTTTACGCATTTTCTTGCGCTGGAAGTCAACGTCGGCACCGTAGAAATGTTTTGCATCAATCCAAGCAATGGGCTCGCCGTTGATGTATACGTGGTCGAGGAAAAGCAAATCCGGCGTACGGATTGGACGCCCGTGATCGGCCATTTGCTGCTTGACCATCTCAGGTTGACGGCGAAGGCGGACGCCTTTTTCCTCGAACCAATCTGCAAGGATGTCTTCAAACAGGTCGGCGCGTACTTGGACCTCAGACTGGTCAACATTTGATACGCGGTCGGCTGCTTCTGCTGCTTCAAATTCCTCTTGTTCTCTGGCCTTCATTGAGGAGGGTTCTCGGAGACTTTCCTTGATCTTCTTCTTTGACCATCCCATGGCCTCAAGGACCACGCGGAAAATGTTCATCGGAGGGAAATCATAGCGTTGTGATAGTTCAAGAATCGATGTTCCTGCCCGGTAATGTTTTGCAAGCTCTCTACTTTTTGATTTCAGACGTCCATGCGAGTATACGGTCTTCTGCTGGAGCAGGGCTGAGCGAAGGGAGAGGGCTTGGTCGAGCGTCATATTCTCTGAGTCTACAAAGGCTCCAATTTCATCAACTCGGTCATCCTCTAGCCATCCAAACTGGCCTCGTTGAACAACTTCACCCGCCACCTTTTCTTCTGTGGAAAGCGGTACTGGATTCAATTCCCATTCAAAATCAAAACGTTGTGGAGTTTCCAAGGGGTCTGGAAAGGCCATTGGCAGGGGGGAACGCAGAAAACGGGCTTCGGCTCGTTCGTTCATTGTTTTGGCTTCTGCTGCTGACCGCTCAATGAGGTGGGGGCGGGATGGCCCTCCGTATCGTTTCGGTCGTGACGAGCGCCGTCGGGAGGAGTTATTGTTGTTAGAGGGACGACCCATGGTGAGTTACTGGAGGCGACACTCAATGAAACCTCGCTTCAAATACAAACATCATACGCCGCGAGCAATTATTATGCAAAGGCGTTCTCATCATAGCATGCGCATCATCGCATGCACCTTGCTGACCGGCCTCATGCTTTGTTTGAGTTTCACTCAATCCGCTTCGTGGGTTGCTCAAGAAGAATATCTTGTTGACCAAAACGTCATGGAAAGTACGGAAACGAACACTACTGGCTGGTTGGCCGTTGCCGGAGGGTCAAGTGGCGAAACCATCAGTGGCCTGATTCCTCTCGATAACGGAGGCATGCTGGTCGTTGGTTCTTTTGAACAAAGCATTGATTTTAACGGAGATGTTGTTGGCTATTCAAGTAATGATTCTTCATTTGGAGAGGATATATTTCTCGGATGGATTGCTGATAACGGCAGTTGGATTCAAACATCATCTGCAAGCAGCTCGGGACTTGACTCAATCACTCATGCTGGTCAGCTTTCCGACGGAAGTGTCGTCGTGGCTGGTATCTTCTGCGGTATGACGCTCGGCGATGAATGCAATCTCACCTTGGGCGAATTAGACCCGCTCAACAAATCTGAGATCGGACACGATAACGGGGTTTTCGTCGCTGCAGTTCAACCCGATGGGACGTGGATGTGGGTCAAAGGATTCTCAAATGAATTTCAAATCGGCGTAACGGATTTAATGGTCACAGAAATGGATGAAATTCATCTTGCCGTCCTCCATCGCGGAGAACTGATCTCGGGCAATGTTAGCTCCGCTGGAAGTCTATCGGAGGAACAGATTGCTATCATTGGAATGAATTCTTTTGGAGAGCACTTATTCCTGCACACCGTATTCTCACCCCAACCGATTGAAGATGCTACCGCACTTTGTGAAGACGGATTGGGCAACCGCTACATTGCAGTTACGTATCTTGAAACCATCGTATTTGGGACTGAAGAAGTCGAAAGTACCCTTGACGACGGAGCTAACATTGGCATCGGACAATACGACACCAACGGATGGATTTGGTCGGCTGGAGCTCATGGCCCCTCCGACGCCATGGTTACAGACTGTAAGGGGCGTCAAGCAGGTGGAATGGTTGTCGTAGGAGACTATCTTGGCAACATGACCTTTGGGGAACTTGAACTTCAAGCAGCCGTCTGGATTGACTTCTTCGAAGCACAGCTTTCTCCTGACGGGTCCTGGATTGATGTAAACGGCTATGGGGGCGACGGAGCCGACCATGTGACTGAACTTCAAATCTCAGCGCAAGGGGATTCTCTCCTCCTCGGAAAAACATCTGGAAGCATCACCTTTGGTGAATTTGTGCTTTCAGATATTGACGGTATCAATGATGGGAATCACTACGACATCTTCCTCGGCAAACACCAACCTGATGGAACATGGGATTGGGCTGTATCAGCAGGTGGAAATGGAAATGACCTCCCTAGCACGCTCTCAATGAGCTCGAACGGCTCACCTGTAGTGGGTTTCAAATCAAACGCTGACGCAACATACGGCAGCCATCACTTTGACCAACGTAACAACTACGATATCGGCGTTTGGATGTATGAAACCGATCTTGATGCAGACGGCATTCTCGATGGAATTGACAATTGTCCAAAGACCTCCAATACCGATCAATTGAATTTTGATAACGATCCATTTGGAGATATTTGTGACGACGACGATGATGAAGATGGCGTCATAGATGCGTCTGATGATTGCCCCTACGGTGACGTCGGGTGGGGAGCGAACGCGTTTACTGACCACGATGGCGATGGTTGCCGTGACCTCACGGAAGATTTTGACGACGATGAAGACGGAGTCTTTGATACCGATGATCTGTGCCCGCGTGGCCCTCTCGGTTGGGTTTCAACCTCTGAAAACGACATTGAAGGCGATGGATGTTCTGATGAGGACAACGACGGTGACGGCTTTGTTGATCAGCAAGACAACTGTCCGGAGGTGGCCAACCCAACCCAAACTGACCTTGACCAAGACGGATTTGGTGATGCGTGTGACCTTGACAAAGATGGCGATGGAATCAATGTTCCAGACGACCAGTGTCCGCACGACATCAATCCTTGGCTGTCTGAATTAAGCAATGATTACGACCGAGACGGTTGCATGGATGCGACCATGGATGAAGACGATGATGGCGACGGCGTCGACGATGCTGTTGATGCATGTCTCTTGGGAGAAAAGGGATGGGCTGCCAACGCCGCTGAAGTCGACCACGACGACGACGGATGTTTGGATGAAACCGAGGATAACGACGATGATGCTGACGGAGTTCTCGACATCAACGACCGTTGCCCTCGCGGGTTAATCGGTGTGGCACAAACCGGACAAGATGCTGATGATGACGGATGCATCGATGCGGTTGAAGATGATGATGATGACCAGGACGGCGTATTGGATCCGCTGGATTCTTGTCCAAATTCAAATCCTAACAATCAAATTAATTTGAACGGATGCAGCCAATTCCAATTGGATGATGACGGTGATGGTGTGTTCAATGCCTTTGACTTCTGCCTCAACACGCCAAGTGACGCCGTCGTTGACCAACAAGGCTGCAAAACAGGTACCATCACTCCATCAGGTCAAGAAGACGACGGAGGTCTTGGCCTTGCAGGCTACATCTTCATCATCACTGGACTGGTTCTGATCTGGGCCTTCGTCAGTAGCAACCGACGCGTAGGACCCCGACTACCGCCAGCAAATCAAGGAAAGTTCACTCCATCAAATATCGTGACGATTCCACAAGGTGAAGAATAATCACACATACACTACCGCAGGTGAAAGCGGCATTGCTGAGCCTGCTCGCTCGGTTGTGTCATCCTCAGCCTCGCCTTCAACAACCTGGACGCTTTTGAGGTCCAGTTCACTGGCGATAAATTCACTCGCTGCATTCAATACCGCTTCTTCATTGAGTGTTGAACAAATAACGTCGCGCGACGCATCGTCCCATTTGAAGACTTGAGGGAGCATTTTCTTGCCCCAGAAACCCATGATCTCGCCCATACGGTCGCCTTGGGCTATCGGCATTTCTTTGAGCAAAGGCATGAATTGTTTTGGATGCCCTCCTTCTAGAATGAAATTCAGGGCAGCTTGTGCAAGTGTTCGTTTCCACGATGGACTTACCACAATGGTTGCTTCAGAGGCTGGTTGGCCGAGATGGCGTTCAGCTACACCCTTGATTTTCCGAGCCTGTTCAAGGAAGTCGCGAATGTACTGTTCTCCAGCGAGGTTCACGAGTGTGGTGGTGGTTGAATCACTGGGAAGCGGCATGAGGCTTGAGGAGACAAAACCCTCTGTTGAAGCCATACCTTCCCACCATTCTTCGGCGAGATGAGGTGTTGAGGTTGAAATCATTTGAGCCCACACGGGAAGCATCTTATTCGCCATTGCAGGGTTGAGACCGCCTCGTCGTGTGTACCAGTTGATGTCCTTGATAATCTCAAAGTGAGAGATTTCAACAGCTCTACGAAGGTCATACTCTCCCATCGCTGCAATGAATTCACGGCGGCGTTGCTCAAATCGTGCTTCGAGCCATGCATCCATGGGTCCTTCGCCGCCGTCCCATTCATTCATGTATTCAGGAATGCCTTGCAATTGCAAAACGACGCGATGGTTTGCTTCGAGTGCTGTGTCTGACCAATCCATGCCTGCAGTTGGATTTGCTGCGAAGAGAATGAAGAGCCGGACTGTATCTGCTCCAAAGCGCTCGACCATGTCTTCTGGAGAGACGGTATTGCCGGTTGATTTACTCATCTTTGCAGACCGGGAACCAAGTTCCTTACTGCAATGGGGACAAGGTGAGCCAATGGCATGCTCAACCGTGAGTGTTACGCCACAATCTGAGCAAAACGGTGCTGCTTTGTTGACCATCCCTTGGCAAAGTAATTCATTGAACGGCTCATCAATCGTTGTGAGGCCCATATCGCGAAGTGCTTTGGTCATGAATCTGGCGTAAATAAGGTGCATTTGTGCGTGTTCAATGCCACCACAGTAGAAATCAACCTGCATCCAATGGTCGGCCATTGCTTTTGCAAAAGCCTCCATATCATTACCAGGGTCTGTATAGCGCAAGAAATACCACGAGGAATCAATGAAGGTATCCATCGTGTCAGTTTCTCGGCGGCCATTCTTGCCACACGTAGGGCAAGGTGCATGGAGGAATGACGCTGAGGTTTCAAGCGGGTTGCCTTCACCAACAAAGACAACATCACGAGGCAATACCACCGGGAGGTCTTCATCTGGGACGGGGACGGTTCCACAGTCGTCACAGTAAATCACAGGAATAGGTGTGCCCCAGTAGCGCTGGCGGGAAATAAGCCAAGGGCGTATTTTCCAGTTCACCAAACGGCGCCCACAGTCTGCTGCTTCCAATGCTTCACATACAGCATCCCGAGCATCCTGCCCGTAGCGCCCGTCAAAGCCTTCGATGGGACTGTTGACCATCCAGCCATCATCAACTTCAGCCTTGTTGACTTCACCAGCAGGTTCTGCGTCTTCTTTCATCACCAACACTCGACGGATGGGGATGTCGTATTGGGATGCAAAATCAAAGTCGCGCTCGTCATGAGCAGGCACAGCCATCACAGCACCAGTGCCGTAACTTGCGATAACGAAATTACCAATCCAAATGGGTACTCGATCACCGGTGAGGGGATGGATTGCATAGCATCCCGAAAACATTCCCTTCTTCTTATTCATGTTCTTGATACGGTCAAACTCGGTCATGACAGATACTTCATCGTGTAACTCACGCCATTCTATCTCCCATTCAGTTCCTTTGACCAGCGTTTCAGCCAGCGGGTGTTCGGGCGCTAAGGTAACGAAGGTAACGCCAAAGAGTGTATCAGGGCGTGTGGTGAACACTTCAATCGTCTCGTCTCGCCCTTCCAATCCAAATTGAATGTTAGCGCCCTCGGAGCGACCCAACCAATCTCGTTGAAGGGATTTGACATTCTCGGGAAAATCGATGGTGTCCAAACCGTCAAGCAGTTCTTGACTGTAAGCAGGAGTATCAAGGAACCATTGATTCATTTCTTTTTGTTCCACTGGCCCATTACATCGCCAACAGCGGCCTGCTTTGACTTGCTCATTAGCAAGCACTGTGTTACAGGCCACACACCAATTAACAGGTGCGTGTTCACGACGGGCAAGCCCGTTTTCCATGAACTTCGTGAAGAACCATTGGTTCCACTTGTAATAATTTGGATCGTGGCTCTTAAGCATGCGGCCCCAGTCATAAGAGAAGCCCATTCGTTTGATCTGCTCGGTGATAGAGGCCATGTTTCGTTCCGTGATATCGTGCGGATGGCCCCCTTCTGCGATGGCTGCATTTTCAGCGGGCATTCCAAATGAGTCAAAGCCCATCGGGTAAAGAACATCAAATCCCATGAGGCGCTTGAATCGCGCTACTGCGTCTCCGATGGAGTAATTTCTCACGTGACCCATATGCATTTTCCCAGAAGGGTAGGGATACATCTCAAGACAGTAAAAGGTGGGTTTTTCCTCAGTTGTGACGGCTTCAAAAATGGCTGCATCGGACCACTTTTTTTGCCAAGCGACTTCATCGACGGGTGTTAATTCGCTTGACATCAGCCTTCACCGCCCACTGGACATCTTCGTCCAGTGGCCAATACGCTATGAAATCCCCGCTTCATGTCACCTGAATACGATGGAACTCAAGAGTCAATCACGTGAGAAATCTTCACTTGTTTCCAGAAGGAAAATAGCCTCTCTGGTGAGCTTGTATCGGTTTTTTACGCCCATCTTCCGACGTTCTACAAGCCCGTATTTCTGGAGTGTTCGGAGGTGATGGGAAATCAACTGTTGGCTCTTTTCCAAGCGCTTTGCCAGTTCAGCCTGCGTGGGGAATTGGCCAAGGTCACCGTCTCGGTCAAGAAGGTTGAGGATTTTGCCCTGTAGACTGTTCGGGTCTGGAGAGAGTGAGGGTACGGGCAAATCGTCTTCGCTCGTGTTTGGATGCAGTTGATTGGTCAACGGGTAATAGCGTACCAAACGACCGTCTTTCTTGCGCCAAATGTTTTCCTCTGCCTCAAGAATTCGAAGATGGTGGGTGATTTGTCCGTTGCTCATCTCGAGCGCACTCATGAGGGCTCTAAAGTGGCAACCGGGATTTGCAGTCAGATATCCCATCAATCGACCACGCTGGTATCGCCCATCGGTCGTTTCATGGGTCTTCCCCATCAGGCCGAGGAACCACAATCCTGCAAGTGTAGAGGGGATACGAAGGCTCTCATTGGTTGCTGCCACGGCAAAGAGCATCGAGAGAAGAGAAACGGTCACAATCGCAGATACTGCAGGGACGATGAGGGCTGGTTCGTCTTGGGCGATTGCTGGAACTACCTCGTTTTCTTGAGCTGTTTCTTCGGCTGATTCAGTAACGGTGTTACGCTCAAGTTGAACTTCAACCAAAGCGACTGAAGGGGCATTGAAGCCTTGACACGCAGGTGCAGACGCTTCGTCATGAACGACATAGATGCCTTGCATGGTCGACTGTGGCGTCCACGAGGGGAGTGTGCGAGCATTGGAAAGTAAGTAGGTCTCATCAGCGTCCTCAAGCATCCAGCATGTCCCAGAATCTGTGAGGAGTCCAATCCACTGGCCGGTGATTTGGTAGGTTTCTATCGCCTCTTCAACCTCATTCTCTTCATTCATCTCTTGGTCGACTGTTGACCATGTGAAATCAAAAGTGGTGGTGGTACGAGGTGATGAGGTAAGATGAATGTCCAAGGTGTATTCACCGTCTGGCAGAATGGCTTGACCTTCCTGAGTCATTTGTACTGAAAGGATTTCAAATTCAACCACGCGTTCACCCGTCGAAATCAAGATCTTACGGCCGTCGTAATCTCCGCACATGGTTTGGAAACGATGAATGGAATTTTGATTCTGGTCCGTGAAATCAACTTCAAACGAACAGGGATTAACCATACGAATGTAGCGCTCTTGACCCGTATTATCCAAAGCGACTTCTACTTCAAAACGGTCATCTTCTGTCCAAGTCAGGGTCGAATCAATGTTGAGACCTTCATTGGTTGAGCAAGGGTTGTCCATAATATCAGCAAAGCGGAGAGTCGTACTGTCTGAAAGGCCATACTCGGGTAGTTCTGCAACGACGGTATAGATTCCAGGGGTCACCAAACATGCATTGCTTTGGTCAAAGGCCCATTGCGAGAGGGTGAAACGTTCTTCGCCGACGAGTTCAAGTTCCAAATCAATCGCTTGACACGGTTTGGTTTCACGACTGTCAAAAACCACTTCACCAAAATCATTCAAAACCCAATATTCTGCTTTGCAGGATGATGTGAAATCAAGAAGCTGAGAGGCTGAATCGGTGCTTTGCAAAACCAAGTCGCTCACGAAGGTTTCACCTGGGCCGTAGATGAGCAGGTCACGGTCGCTGACTTCCAAGGCCAACGTGGCCTCGAGGGATGTTGGGGCAAAGGACTGCCCTACAACTTCTGTGGTGTAGAGGAAATCATCACCAGGGGAAGAGACACGAAGGCTTGTGTTGACGGCCTCGTGCACGAGAACATGGCTCACTTGAAGCATTTCACCGGGTAGGAGGTCTGCAACGCCTGCAAAGCATGCAGGTCCAAGTTCAGAGGTTTGACCGATTTGGATTTCGAGGAAACATGGCGGTAATTCAGCGAGCGAAACCTTCGATGTGGTTGGGTTAAGTGCACTGATTTGGTAAACTGCTGGCCCACTTTGGGCATCGCTTCGGTGGGCGACCTGGACACTGTACTCTACTTCCGAGGGGAGCACGACCGGTGTCTGAATCAACGCCGTCATGGATTGTGTGAGGCCTGTTCCTGAATGATGGGCTTCAACCGTATAGGTGCCCGATT
>QQSD01000058.1 GCA_003602485.1 Candidatus Poseidoniales archaeon
TTGAACCCTAAGCCATAATACGGAGCATAACAATTCATCTCGAACACATCTCGAATTATCGCTTAATTTCTTGTTGAGTTGTAAATAAGGCTTTGAAAATGCGTTCGGCAATCAGTTCAAAATGTAGGATTGAATGGCCGAATCATGGAGTTTGATGCCATAACGATTTTCCTGATGCTCGGTTGTTTTCTTTTGGGATACTTTATCGACAATCTTATGCAGGTTCTAATAGGATCAAAAGCACTAACCAGTGAAGAATATGCTGAGTTGGAAAGGAAAAAAACAGAAGCGTCAAAAAAGGATATTGAACGAAGGGTAGAGGCCCTAAAGTCTAAAAAATAATAATTTATCCTCATAAACAAATCTAAACAGACAAAACCGTTCCTAGAATTCTAATGAACGGGCAAGGTCTTGAAAGCGGTTCTGCCTAGCCATCGGTATGGTCACCGCCCCAACTCCCCGCCGCCCTTCAAGCGGTCGAGATGCAGGTTGGTTGGCTGGTGCCGATTTGATTGCGGTCGCTCTCGCCTTTTTTGGCCAAATTCTTCTCGCTAACGCTCTCTTAGCTCAACATTACGGGTGGATGGTTTTAGCCATCGACCTCTACGCCTCGCTCTTTTTGATCATCGATCTTGGATTACCTACCCTGTTAGCGCGGGATGGAGCCAAAGCACCTGAGATGGTCCGGCCAGCTCTTTGGAGAATTTATCGTTGGCAATTGGCCCTCGCACTCCCCTTCCTTCTCCTTGCCTTCTTGCTCAAACCCGACCGCTTGCTCAACATGTCTCCACCCTCTGAACTCCTTGTGTTGGCAGCCTTGATTGGCCTCGCACACATCGCATCCTATGCTCCACGCTCAGGATTACGAGTTCTTGGGGAGGCTCGACTTGAAGCCGTTTCAAAATTGATTGAGCGAGCTGTTACGGTTCTTGGTTATGCCTTTCTCTTCAGCACGGGCAGTACTTCAGTCATCAGCTACACCGCCGTATTTCTCTTGGGAGCAATGTCGGGATGGATTGTTGCCCTTGTGCTCTTGCTTCAGCGGACATCGTCCTACCCTGCGAGTACGGCATGGTCCCGCTTGGACGCGTGCTGGACGTCGCCTCGTGCGCTGATGTGGTCAGCCCTTCCTTTCGCCATCACGCTCGGCATTCTTCCCTATGTGATTCGAATTGAGAAGTTCATGGTCGCTGCGAGTAGTGGCTCAGAACTCGCCGCCGTGTTTCATGTCGCTCAACTCGCATGGCTTGCAGGCCTGGTGGTTCCTGCTGCCTTACGGTCGGCTCTCTTGCCGGTTCTTGGGGAGTCTCGAGACAATGAATTGGTCAAACATCGCGAAATGAATGCGTCCCTTGACATGTGCTTTGCCCTTCTCCCCTACGGTTTATTTGGCGGTTATCTCATCGTGGCCGTCTTTGCACCCCTGGCATTTCCTGAAAGTTATTTTGACGGAACATACGGTGTATCTGCGGTAGATATCTTCACACTCTTGTTGCTTGGATGGGGATGTACCTTGCTTGCCACCCCCACCTATACCTCATTGATGGCAGGACAAAACCCGTGGCGGTTCACTCAATTCATCGTTCTCGTATTGATATTAGCCATCTTCTTTGGTTGGTCAATGGTGCTCAATGGCCCCCAAACTCCCGGTGACCAATTGATGGTGGCTGCTTTAGCCAGCAGTCTCTCAGCAGGTGGATTGCTCCTCCTTTCGTGGGTTCTAAGCGAAGACATGGCGTTCGTCAAGGCCCGACGGGACGACTGGGCACTCGCTCTGCTGTGCAGCCTCTTTATTGTCGTAGGATTGATGACGCAAACGGCTTGGTGGCTTCTTGGATTGCCTTTGTTCATGTTCACGAAACAAGGTCTGACAGCAGTGCGCTCCACGCTTCCGTAACCTGTTCACGATTGGAAAATGCAAGCTTCTCCTCAACGGAGATTTTATCCTTCCATCCGTGATAAAGAGCGTGTTCTATTCCGTCAGCAAGCGCTGCAGGGGTGGCCTTTGTCACCCATTCTTCTGGCAGGTAATCCTTCACCTCACCAACATCGACACTGACCACTGGCGTACCACATAGCAAGGATTCACGGGCCACCAAAGGCCCCGCCTCTCGTTTGGATGTGACCAAGGTGACGTCTGCCACCAGCATGCGGTCAAAGACGATGTTTCGGGGTTGATGACGAAGGGTCGTGATGCCAACAATCCATCCTCGCTGTTCCATTTCTTCTCCCGTCTGGAGGGCGAGGAGGTGCCTTTTTTCTGGGCGACGAGGGTCGGTTGGGAAGAGGATATCAATGGCTTCTTTCTTCCATGATTTTGAGAGCGGTTTCACCTCACGACGCCATTCTTTTCCGATCTCAGTCATACAGGGTATGGTCAAGAGTTTCTTTGGGGAGGGCTCAAGTTTGGACGCGATCGAACTGAGCCTTGATGATGCGCAAACCAATGCATCACAACGACGTGAAAGTTCGGCTACATGCTTGCTCAAACTTTTTTGCTCGAGCGCAACATCGAAATCATAACCGTGAACAACACCCACCCAAGGAATCTTCCACCGAGCTGCCAGGTTTTGTGCTAATTCAGCCACAGGCCAAAGTGTATGGCAAAGAATCACTTCAGGACGCCACGAGTCAAGCTGGCGTTCAATCGTTTTGGCTTGCCTGCCTATGCTCCATTTCGTCAGTCGCGGATAAGGGTGGTCGGGCAAGGCAAAAAATCGGGGAGAAAGAACTTCAGCGCCATCCTTCATCCATCGCTTGGGCGCTTTGGCCACTCCCATCATCGTGGAGCGTCTTGCTTCGGCAAATCTTGGCATTCTGGGTAATGGATTGACCACTCTCACGTCATGGCCCATTGAGCGAAGCAAATGGATATGGTCCTCAACGAAGACCCCGCGACTTCCGTTTCTTGGAAGCGGGTGGAGCAGTGTCACCACGAGAATTTGGATGGTGACCCCTCCATCACGCACTCAAGGCTTTGTGAATGACCTCAAGATTGTCAGCAACGTTGGCGTTGTCGTTAAACAGGCCTGAGCCAACGACGCAATTGCTAACTCCCCATTCTCTCAGCATAGCGATGTTGTGCGACTTTACGCCTCCATCAACTTGGATTTGAACAGGGCGGCCACCGTTGGCAACCTGGGCATCAATGGCTTGAGACAACTGTCGGATTTTTGCTTCAACTTGTGGAATGAAGGATTGCCCTCCAAATCCAGGGTTGACGCTCATGACCAACACGAGGTCAATCTCTGAGAGGACCTCGAGAGCAGCCTCGACAGGGGTGCCGGGGTTGAGGACAACGCCGACTGATGCCCCTCCTTCACGAATTGCAGTGACTGCTCGGTGAAGGTGCTTGACGGCTTCGACATGGACCGATATATGATTGCAACCTGCGTCAATGTAATCCTGATAGCATTGCTCAGCATTCTCAATCATCAGATGGGCATCAAAGACAGGTTCGGGGCCCAGTGCAGAGCGAAGGCTTCGAATAACGGGTGGCCCAAAGGTGAGGTTGGGTACGAAATTACCGTCCATAACGTCCAGATGGAGCCAATCAAGACCGGCGTCGAGGGCTTCACGGCAATCTTCTGCAAGTGCTGCAAGGTCGGCTGTTAGGACACTTGGTGCGATGATCATGGTTTCCCTCATGTCCTTGCAAGGGTCGGTGTTTGAAGAGGGTTGCCATCCACAACGCCCATCGTGAAGAGCGCAAAGCCTCTTAATGCCCCTTCCGAACCGATGACTCGGTGAACCTATGGGTGAAGTAAGGAACATTACAGACGGCGAATTCAATGAAACCATCAACGGGAACGAGTGGGTCATTGTTGACTTTTGGGCACCATGGTGTGCTCCTTGCAAGGCAATTGGACCAGTTTTGGAAGCGGTCGCAGCCGAGCGTGAAGTACTCATTGCAAAGGTAGACACAGACACAAATCCATCCACTGCGGGGCAACTCGGTGTTCGAAGCATCCCGGCTCTTTTCATTTACCGTAACGGCACCATGGTCAGCAACAAGACTGGCGGCATGCCCAAACCAAAGCTCTTGGCATGGATCGATGAAGTCATGTCCGCAGACGACTTCTAATCAGTTGAGACGCTCTTCTCGTTCGCGCTTCTTTGCGCCAACATCACGCAGAAGACGCTCTCGGAGTGCTTCATGCAACCACATGCCATCTTCGAGTTCGAGCAAGAGGCCGTGCTTGAGCATGTTCTCCGGAGGTGGACCGTCCCATTCGACACTGCTAGCGAGGACTTCCCACGGGACAGGGGCTCGGGCTACGGCCAGAGTCGCTAAGAGCTCCCGTTCTCCTTCCGGCAAACGGAGCAGGATTTCTTCGTCAAGGAAACGCAACCAATCTTTGTGTGTTGGTTGGCCGTATAATTCCAGCAATTCCAGTGCGAGTGGATGGCCTCCTGTGGCTGCATGGACTTCCTTTGCAGAGGGTTTGCCGTCATCGTCAAGGGTGGAGAGCCACGTTTCGGTCGCTTCCAACGACAGGCCGGTGAGGGGCAATTCTCGGACTCTGTCACGAATGTGAACGTCTCTTCGGTCGTAAACATCCATTTCAGTTCGAGAAACGAATACTACCCGAAGGGGTGCGTTTTGTGCTATCTGAAGCAAGGAGCCAAGAAGATGACGCGCCTGTTCACTGACGTGGTGAATATCGTCAAGCACGATGAGCCAATAGGGTGGAGGTCCGCCAGCCTGGTCCTTGAAACGCTCTCGAATGGTGTTGGCGTCGGTCATGTAGGCGAGTAATCTGCGCCTCCATGCATCAACATCCATTTCAGCACCGGGAGTAAGTGGAAGTGTGTCGATGATGTGGTAGGGGTCGTGATATTCGTCGATGCCAAAACGATGCAGGAGACTGGTCGCAAGCCCCAATGCTCGGTCCCAAGGCTGGCAGGTGTACCAGCACACGGAAAGGTAAGGGTCATCTTTCATGTGTTCACGAAGCCAATGTGCCACCAGAGTAGATTTCCCGATTCCAGCAATGCCGTGAATGACCATGCAAGGATGACGATCTGAAAACCATGTCTTGAGTGTGTCAAGTTCAGCATCCCGCCCGTACACGGGGCGTGTCGTTGGTGGTGCATTGGCGTAGGTGGCGTGAACGCCGACCAGTGGGGTCAAACGACCAGGCGGTGGAACTTGGCCCTCAGCCCCCTGTTTGCGAATGTTGCCGAAGCGAATATCTCCGTAGGTGAGAACTCCTTCATGTTGGGCATGGAGCAGAATTTGAAGCAAGGTGAGTTCAGTTTTCAGAACTTCTGAAGCCTCCGAGGCTTTGACTTCAAGGAGGTCTCCATCGACGTTACGCAAGAGAATTTTTGTGCTTGACAAATCATCATGTCGTTGCTTTGAAACCTCGCGCCCTTGGCCGGTCAACTGCCAAGTCTTCTGTCGTCGTTCGTCACCTTGGACGGCACGAGTGTGCTCTTCAACAAGCTCTTCCTTGAGCAGTTGCCGCATGGTCCGACTCACGTTTGGTGGGTGTTGGGCACATGCTTCTGCAATTCCAGGGCGCGTCATTGCAGCGGGGACGAGGTAGCGGTCGGCCCATTCAAGGTTGGCGAACAGATGAAGGAGAATTCTGTCGCGGGCGGCAACATTGACCTTTGGTATGTCTCCCGCCATATGAGTCGCTAGTCTGTCCATGTGTTCAAGACTTCGTTTTCCCGAAGAATGGTGATGTTTTGTTTGAACATTTTCCCAATAACCCCTTTATAGTGACAACACTACGGTTACCATGGCTAGTGTAAATCCGTTGGTTTCGGGTTCAAAAAGTAAGGCCGCTTTACTCTCATTTTTGTTCCTCGTTTCCTTGTTCAGTATCGCTGCACAAGCCGCAGATTCAGACGGGGATGGCGTACAAGATGGCTCGGATGACTGTCCGTGGGCAGCTGGAACTTCTACCGTTGACAAGGATGGCTGCCCGGACCGGGACGGTGATGGGACTTCGGATTACAACGACGGGTGGGCGATTGGAAACCCCAACTACCAAAACGAATTCACCACCAGTTCGAGCAATGACTATTACGGAGTGAAATACTCCCCTAGCGGTGAATTCATCGTCACTGGCTCAGAAGACGGCTTTGTTCGAATTTGGAACGCAAGTACGTGGACGAATGTTCGCTCGGTCAATGCTGGAACCGATGTCAACGGCGTGGACTATTCGCCAGACGGACAATATGTCGCAGCTGCCCTAAACGATGATACCATGAACATTTACTACAGCAGCAACTTGAGTTCACTCTACTCAAGCGCCGTCAGCGTGGATGTTGGTGGCGGTGACCAAGTGAACAGCGTTGAATTTTCACCTGACAGTTCATCAGTAGCCGTTGCCATTGGACGTTCCGGAAATGGAGGAACCAATGGTGAAGTGACCGTGATCAGCGTTGCAACTGGAACAGAACTCTACGCCCTCAATCCGAACGGTGAAGACCGCTTTTACGATGCAGCGTTTTCTCCCGACGGTGCTTATCTGGCTCTCGCAGGCAACAGCGACATCTACATCGTCAATACGACCTCTGGGGCTACCACTTGGACCTTCACCAATCCACCTGCTGCAGTGAATGCCATCGCATGGTCTCCGGACGGGAATTATATCTCCATGTGTGGGGGCTGGGAAGGACAGTCTGCGAGTTTCGACATGTACCAGTTCGCAAACGGTGCTTGGTCAAGAATTTGGGAGAAAACCGTTTCAACATCGTGCGGTTCTACTACGTTCTCAGGCGATAGTTCTCAAGTCGTTGCTGGCATGTATTGGTATCAGGCAGACGGTGCAACGGCGCGCGTCTATCTCTCGAATTCAGGCAATCAAGTAGATTCTTTCAGCGGACCTCGCCCAGGAAGTTGCACATCGGGCAATAACAACCAGTGCGGCACCATTTACGGTGTAACTTGGAGTCCTGATGGCACCCACATCGTTACTGCCCACGGACGGAACGATGAGGGCGTGTATTATTGGTTTGCAGACATCGACGAGGACAACGACGGCTACAATACAACCGACCAAGGAGACGGTATTGTTGACGCCTTCCCCTCAGAGGGAACGCAATGGGATGATAGCGACGGTGACGGCTACGGCGACAATCCAGACCCCGCCTACCAACCTGATGCATGCGTCGCTACCTTTGGGACCTCGTCTGAGGACCGTTTTGGTTGCCCAGACAGCGATGGCGACGGGTGGTCCGATGCAGGTGACTGGGAGCCAAATAATGCTGACCAGTGGGTTGATGCTGATGGCGACGGCCGTGGCGACAATTACCTCTTCGACCTCAATGAATACCAGATGCACGTGAATCAGAGTGGTGACGCATTCCCAACCGACTCCAGTCAATGGAATGACACCGACGGCGATGGATTTGGCGACAACTATGACAACGCTTCTTGGGAATCATACCGGCCTTCTGCATGGCCCGGTGAATTGCTCTCCACTACCAACTTGACCGACGCCTTCCCTCTCGACCGAACCCAGTACCTTGATTCGGACGGAGATTGGGTTGGCGATAACCAAAACAGCGACCGACCTGATGGATGCCCTAACACATGGGGAGATTCGCAATACGATCGTCTTGGCTGCGTAGATTCCGATGGTGATGGGTATTCCGATCCAACGCCAGGATGGCCCTCAACGGGAGATTGTTTCGGCGCCGACGCATTCCCTGATGACCCGACACAATGGTGTGATGAAGACGGTGATGGTTTTGGCAGCAATGCTAGCGGTCAAAATGCCGATGATTGTCCCTCAACAGCCGGTACTTCCTATGTTGACCGGAATGGATGTGCTGACCGTGACGGCGATGGTTATTCAAATGCAGGAGACCCGTTCCCAGACGACTCCACTCAGTGGTCAGACCGTGACGGTGACAACCGTGGCGATAATCTAAACGGAACCAATCCAGATGCCTTCCCTGACGACACCAGCCAATGGAAGGACTCCGACGGAGACGGCTACGGAGATAACCCCGGAGGCACCAATGGTGACACCTTCCCCAGTGATTCTACTCAGTGGAGCGACGAAGACGGTGATGGCTACGGTGACAATCTCGATGGCATCAACGGCGATGTGTGCCCGATGGAATACGGCGAATCCTTTGAAGACGTAACACGAGGTTGCCCTGATTCAGACCTTGACGGCGTCACCGACCCCGTTGACGCATTCCCTGATGACCCATTCCAATGGG
>QQSD01000059.1 GCA_003602485.1 Candidatus Poseidoniales archaeon
GCAATCTTTGCATCGTTGCCGGAAATGATATTCAAGAAGCTCTCTCTTGAACCATCTACAATGGTACTCGAGATCATCACGGGAAACAGTGTTCCTTGTCCGCACCGCTCGAGGGCGGCCTGTGATGCACTGATGCTTTGTGAAAAATCACCGATGACCGAACCATAAGCATCACTTCCATCACCCGAATTGAAAACTTGCCAGTTGACGACAGGTTCTACGAGTGATGCAAGGGACGTGACATCGCTGACGTTGCCCTCTCCCGGTCCGCCGTTTGGGTCGTGAATTGGCATCGAAAAGTTGTGAGTTGGGGTTCGCCCGTATTGTGCCCAGGGTTGCTCATATGCGTCGTATGATTGGCCGGTGGAGCGAACATCAATCTCTTCTTCTAGCACTTTTGATTTCGGGGAGAACAAGGGAGTCATTGGTAGGCTGAGCATCAAGCAGACCATGAGCAGCGCAGCAACATTGGCGCGCTGGGATGAACCGCGTTGCTGTGGCATCATTCATGACCGTCTCCGGAGGGTTGTTATGGCTTATGGCGTTCTTCCCTTCTAAAACCCCTTTTCCTTCCTGCTTCAGTTGGAGCGGAAGCGGCTTTTGGTCTATCGGATAGGTTGGAATTTTCCGCTTCAATTAAATAGGGGTCGTCGGTGGACTCACATGACTTCGGTCGCTTTCTCTCCTGAGGTGAAGCCGGTGATGGACGGAACAGTCGTTTTGACTCCCGTTTTTTACCTTGCCTTTGGGGCGAATTTGAGGTGAAAAAATGTACAAGGTTGTTACCAAGGAAGATACGATTCGTATCCCCGCAGAATACATGAGGAAAGGGCAGTCTCTCGATCAGCACATCGACCGCCTGTCAATGGACGCTTTTGAAGGTAAATTCGATGATGAAAACCGCTTTGTTCTCGTAACCAACAACCACAAAACAATTGGCCGTGGCCGTATCATTCACGGCGATGGTGCCATCTACCAACGTGTTCAATTTGATGCTGTCCTTTTCTGCATGGACGACCAAGAGGTTGTCGAAGGAGCAGTTTCGGAAGTCAATGAATTCGGTGCCTTCGTTCGAATTGGCCCAATGGAAGCCTTGCTTCACAAATCTCAGATTATGGATGAACCTGTCGACATTAACATCGGAGCGAACAAGATTACTGGCCGTCAAACTGGGAAGGAACTCGGCGTCGGCTCCTTTGTCCGTGCTCGTATCGTTTCCCTTTCACCCGACACCTCTGACCCTCGTCGTTCTAAGATTGGTTTGACCAGCAAGCAAGACGGACTTGGTTCACCAAACTGGGAACAGAAGAAAGGAAGTGAGTGAACATGGTGAAAATGCCCTTTGCTTGCGGTGAATGCCACCTCGTACTCGCCGATGGGATTGACCAATGCCCTCGATGCCCCTCAGCACAAGTCTCCACAGACTGGACTGGATATGTCATTATCATGCAACCCGGACGCTCCGAAATAGCCAAGCGTCTCAAGGTAGAGAAACCAGGGCGTTATGCTCTAAAAGTAAACATTCGTTGAGGTGATGAGATGAATATTGATGAACGAAAAGAAAACAAGCTTTTGAATCGAGTGGAAATTGCATTTAGCTGGCGCCATGCTGGGAAAACAACTCCTTCAAGGAAAGAGGTCATGGACATCGTCCGTACCCTTGAACCAGGCTCCAACCCTGATTGGATTGTCGTGAAGAATTGCGTGACCCGCTACGGTCAGCCCTTGACGACAGGAACTGCCTTCATTTATGGTTCAGCAGAGGCCATGGCCGTTGAACCCAGTTACATTCACAAGCGACACGAATCATTCCGCTCAGGTAATGCCACAGAAGCCACCAAAGAAGGAGGCGATGAGTGATGGGTGACGGACCTAAAGCCAAGGCCAAGTGGTCAAAATACAAGGTCGAAGATGGGAAACTTGTTCGTGCAGAATCATGCCCTGAATGCGGGCCTGGTGTCTTTCTTGCAGTTCACAAAGACCGTGTGTCATGTGGACGTTGTGGATTTACGCGAATGAACGAGTGATCACTCTTCTTCTTGAGCCACAGGGCTCTCGAAGTGACTGTTTAACCACGTGCCGTTATTGAAGAGAATCATTGCTCCACCTTTGACAGGTTGGATATGAACTGGAATCTCTTGACATGCATGTTGTTCGATTTTCTGATTCGAAATGATGACTTCTTCTCGCCAACCCGCTAATCTCCAACCACGTACATAGGAGTCCCATATTGCTCCTTGGACAGGTCCTTTTAGTTGAATACGCTGAACCACCGTGTTGTCTTCAAGCCAGCAGAGTTCTCCTTGTGTGGAGCAAATGAGGTGTTGATTTTCATGCCTAAAATGATGCTCAAGAGGTGCTTCGGGTCCGTTGAGGATATATTCCTCGAGTACTTCACCAGTCGAAAGAGAGCGTCGCTGTGCTCGTCCACCACGCGAGGTAATTGTCAGTTCATCCTCGTGGAGATGTATGGCGAGAATTTCTTCATTCCGTGGGCGACGCTTTGTGTAATTCCATTCTGGAACTTGTTGGCGCCACAATTCGTTGGCATCGTGGTCAAGCGCATAGAGTCCACGCTTCCACAAATTAAAGACGAGAGCAGATTCGTTTGCGGCTAAAGCTAATGGTTCTGCGTTGAGAACATGTGACCATCTGTTTCCCTTGGGGTGGTATTTGCTTGCATTTCCATTGGACGTACGTAATTCCGCACGCTTTGGGCCCTCTTCAGGAGCTTTGTTGAGGTTCATTGAACCCATTCTTGCGAGCATCAGTTCACCATCAATCCACGTGGCGAAGAGGTAATCTCCGACATGAACTGCATGGCTTACCCGCATGGGGAAGGGTGTGGCGGCGTGTTCAATGATTTGATATTCATCATCGAGGCGAAGAAATTCACCGTCCATGCCTATGACGAGATATCCCTTATCGTGGCTCAGAAAGCACCTTGGGAGGAAAGGGATGGTTGCGGGAAGCCCTTCGTCCATGGCCGATGTAGGAGGTCCTCTATGTCAAACCTCGTTCGGATGAAATGAAGAACCACGACCCAATCGGGGTAACATGGGAGCCGCCACCGTGATTCTCATCGCCGTTAATCAAGCGGATATCGCCAGTTTCAACCAAGGTGAATCATTACGCAACCTCTTGCAGTGGGATTTCCTACCAGATGTTGAGGGCCATCCTGCCTTTTCACATCGACATCTGCGAATGTGGTACCTCCCTGATGGCTTGTTGTTCGAAGACTATCTTGATCGTCGTTGGAATGAGGCGACTGGGGAATCTGTTCGTGAGGTCATCTTCCCGTCACGCCATGCAGCGGTTAGTGGTCGTGCATCACTCACGCTCCACCCCATCGGAGTACCACACCTCCCCGAGGGTGAGCAAGGTCCTTATGGCGGATTGGGAGGGAAATCGCCTCCACCGAATACACGTCTTGCCCCTTGGTGGAAATTATTGCTTGAACGTGCTCCACAACACTCCGAGGTTGAGGGTTTTGATCTTTCATTGGAAGTGACTCATCACGGCCCGTTTCTTGAGGCGCCAGCCCTCTTTATCGAGGTAGGGTCAACCGAAGCAACATGGGGGCATGAAGGTGCAGCAAATCTCTTGGCTGAAATTATTCGAGATGGCTTGTTGAGTTCAGATGTCAATACGTGGTCAGATGTACAAGATAAGCATGAGCATGTTGTGCTTGTTACGCTCGGGGGCGGGCATTATGCACCTCGGGCCAATGCTCTAGCAGCACTTGAAAAGGTCTGGCTCGGACATATGCTGGCATCATACGCCCTGCCATTTATCCAAACGGATGGAGATGAGCCTGAAGGCACCTGGAAGCAGGCTATCAATGATGCAATTACATCAACTCGCAGAGCTTTTCCCGGTGGGGAAATTATTGTTTCAATGGACAAGAAGGCATTCAAAGGTTGGCAACGGCAGGCGATTCGCAACCATCTTGATGGGATGAAGATTCCATTGTTGACGACACGCCAAATCAAGTCACGCCTTCAAGGTACAGATGAGTAAGCACAAAGGGTCAAAGAGTGCGGCTTTTGTGGTTGGCTCATGGTTGGGTGGTTCTCGCGGACCGTTGTCGCTATGACCTTGCGAATGCCGAGGTGGTTCGTTCGCTGGGTGAGTCGCAGGTATGTGGCAGGAGCGACCCTCGAGGATGCAGTTACAATCATGACTCGCCTTTCTTCTGAAGGGGCTTGCTTTACCATTGATGTTCTCGGTGAAGAGATTTCAACAATGGATGAAGCCCAGTATTTTATTGACGAATATGTTCGGGCTATTGCAGCCATACAACAACATGGACTTGATGCGAATATCAGCATCAAACCCACTGCATTTGGCCTTCTCATCGATGAGGATGCCGGGATGAATAACATACGAAAACTTGTCAAAATGGCAGCAGAGCATGAGATGTTTGTTCGCCTGGACATGGAAGACCATCGCGTTACATCGGCCACCATCAAGGCCGTAGTTGATCTTCACAACGAGGGTTTGACCAATGTGGGGACGGTTTTGCAAGGTCGTCTTTTCCGTAGTTTGGCTGATATTGATTCCTTAGAAACAGAAATTGGACCTCATGCAGACTACAGGATCTGCAAGGGAATATATCTTGAACCCGAAGAGATCTCTTTCACTTCATACCAAGACATCGTTGATGCAACGAATGCTTGTGTGGATAAAATGCTTGAAGCGGGAGCCTATGTTGGCATTGCCAGTCATGATTATCCCGTGATTGATTATGCTTTAGAGGCCTTAGAATCTCATAACCTCGGGCCGGGAAAAGAAGACACTCGAAAAAATGCAGGTCCGGCCAGACTCAACAAGGGGCCGGGGTATGAATTCCAAATGCTGCTTGGCGTACGTGGGCCGCTTCGAAGAAAATTGTTGAAACAAGGACACCGCACCCGAGTGTATATTCCATATGGAGAAAAGTGGTACGAGTACAGTATTCGCCGCCTCAAAGAGAATCCAACGATTGGTACACAGGTTGCCAAGGCATTCATGATGCCATGGACAAATCGCCCGTAATCAACGCCTTGGCTTCTTCTGTTTGCGTTTTGACGAAGTATTGGGATTCACTCCCTTTTTCACGTGTTCCTTGGGTCGAATGGGGTTTGGATTGAATCCAAGTTTTCCTTCTTTCCAGGCTTGTCGACGTTCGCGAGGTGTTCGTGGGGCGAAGTGTTCCTCATTTGGTGGCTCATGGAGATACATTCGCTTGATATCCGGGGCTTGGACGGTGCCTCTGAGTGTTCGGCCTGCACCAGTATGGATTGCACGGATTCTCCATGTTTCACCCTTGTGCTCAATGAGATTTGAGGCGGTAAATGTGGTTTCCTGCGAGACCAGAATGACATCGGGTTGGGAATCTTCACCACGGGTCAGTGTTAATTTGACACGGACCATGTCCGTACGAATGGCGGTGATGCGAACAATATTCGTTGCATAGCCAGATTCATGGTGCTTCCCGTCAGCATCCTCAAGTTGATGAACTCTCCATAGCTTTTCATTTTCCTCAAAGACATCATTCAGGTGAAACTCCTCATCAGCATCCATGACGAGAACAATACGCTCCGAATGGGGTCCATCTGTCAAGATAAAGGGGATTTTCACAGGTGCAGGGGGTCTGAATTCGACCGTGTGGACATGATTGCATGTATCACATTGAACTTTGAAATCTGCACCGGTCCCTACAGGCTTCTCACGGAGAATTTTGTGGCCCTGCATTTCATCACAAGCGGGGCAATGGGTTGCATTATCGAGGACTTCTTCATCCTCTTCCCATGCTTCTTCTTCTTCATCCATCAGAGATGCCCTCGTTTGCAAGGCACGGCCACCATCGTTTGAACCCTCCGTTGTAGATGGTGGTACGAGCCTTCAAGATACTGGGCGCTGACGAAGACACATGGCCAGCGAAGATGCCGAAGTGGAACGCTCGGATATTCTCAGTCATTTGATGGCCAAAGATGGCCAACAACCACGAGATGAACCCGAAATCGCAGCCAACATCGGTCAGCAACTTCAGCACATGGGGCTGACAACCTGGTCAATTTCGATTCATCGAAGGCTACGTGATGCCATGGTGCGACTTGCACCTGAATCTGTACTTGAAGTGGGTGCGAGCATCGGGCATCGGACTGCATGGCTCCTCGATGCTTTTGAGCGAGAACAACGCCCCAAACACCTCACATTGGTCGAACAAGGCGCTAAATTTGGTGTGATTCTTCATCGCCTCGTCACTCGTTATGATGCGTTGAATTGGACCGATATCGTTGTCGGTGAGCCCTTGCAACTTGCAGCAGAACATGCTGCATGGGCCATGGCAACGGCCATATCTACAGAACTTTCAGAGACCAGGTTTCAATCTGCATACGATGCCATTGTCGTGGACGGGCCCTCGCCACATCGTGCAGACCTCGTGAAAACATATCTTCCAATGCTCTCGCCAAACGGGGTTCTCTTCACAAAAGAGCCTGATATGCCGACTGGGGAGGTAGATCCTGATGATGAACAAGGGATGGCACTTGTCAACGGTTTCAATTCTTGGATGGAGTTGATTCGTGAAACCCAAGGTTCTCATCATGTGGCCTTTATGCCACTCTTCGGTGGAACACTGGTGGCTTGGCTACCAATGTCATGAAGGTTGAGCTTGGGCCAAGAGTCCTTGAATATCGAGCATGCCATACCCATATCTGTCGTCGTGCCCGTTTTGATTCTCTTCTGGCACTGCACTGTCCATGAGCCAAGTTTTGACCGTGGCGACGGTATCAGTCGAACCTGCTTCATCTGCACGCAATGTAGGGTTTTCTTGCAGAAGGAGAGCAAGAGCTCCTGTGACATATACCGTGGCTGCACTTGTTCCATCCGCAAGACCCCAGCCTCCATCCTTCGTTAGTACGGGAACGGCTTGGGCAGGTGCGACAATCTCAGGCTTTTGGTTCGGGTCGCCTCGTGGCAAAAGTACTGGGAGAGGTAAGATTCGTCCGTTATTGTCGCCCTCTGACGAGCCGGACCATGATGTGCCGGATATCGTCACGCCACCTACCGAAATGACTTGTTGTTCACTGGATGGATGGGCAACATCTCCATCGTCATCCGCGCCACCATCATTTCCAGCCGCGGCAACAACATAGATTCCTGCATCAATTGCATCGTTGGATGCATCTCCTGAATTCCTTCCTGAACCCAAATTGAACGGTAATACATCGGGTGCACCGCCTAAGGAAAGGGAGATGATGTGGGCGCCGTTGCTAACACACCAGTCAATGGCCTCTGCTACTATTCCGTCATCTCCACTTCCGTTGCTTCCAAGAGCCTTGGCCACGAGGAGGTCGACGTCATTGGCAACACCCTTCATCCAACCGTTGGCTACGAGGATGCCAGCCATTGATGTGCCATGGCCGTGATCATCGTAGGGTTCTGCTCGATTGTTGACAAAATCTTTCCAGCCTGCTAATTGCAGTTCGCTGAAATCACTGTGTTCCATAGAAATGCCTGAGTCTACGATACAAACGGTGACGTCTGGTGCAGTAGACCCGCTACCGGGTACATTCACGAGGTCGTTATAGTCCGAATGGCGTTCAAGTGCGAGTTCACTAGGGCGCAAGAGGATAGCACCATCTGTCATGACGACCGCGACGAGGTATCCTGCTGCTAGTATCATTGTGATGCCAAGTGTAAAGGAGACAATGCGACGTATCGTACGCATGTCATCACCCGCTGTTACGCTGGCTGATGCAACGATTACGCCTGCTTCCGATGCCGAATCGACCCCATCGCTCGCAATTTCAGGTGAAGGCATCTTCTCAACTCAATGTATGAACTATTTCAGTCAGTGTATCTACAAAGCGTTTGACGTCTTCTTCAGTATTGTAGAAATATGCGGATGCACGGAGAGATCCTTGCGGCAATCCTTTGTCAGCAAACCAAGAATGCACACAATGCTGTCCACTTCGAACCATCACGCCGGCCGCTTCATCGAGGAGTAGTGCCACATCATGAGCTGGGAGTTTATCCATGAGGATTGAGCAAATCCCTCCCCGTTTCGATGCATCTTCAGGTCCGATGATTTCCAATCCCGCGAGGTCTTTGACGCCTTTCGTCATGATTTTGTTAAGCGAGACCTCCTGTTGGTGAACGGCATCCATGTCGAGTGTTGAGAGATATTCAATGGCGGCTCCCGTGGCCAACATGCCTGAAAAATTACCCAATCCGCCTTCAAATCGGGCTGGAGGTTGAGCCCAAATGGCATCGGTGTAGGTTGATGAGGCAACAGTTTGTCCACCTGATTGAATGGTTCTGAGGCCGTCTAGTAACTCGTACTTACCCCATAGTCCACCCATGCCAGACGGGCCGCACATTTTGTGAATTGAGAATGAGAGAAAATCGATTCCAAGTTGTTGCACGTCGACGTTCATATGAGGCGTTGATTGTGCACCGTCCACTGCCACGAGAGCATCAAAGTCGTGGGCGATTTTCGCAATTTCTCGTATCGGTATGGATACTCCGTCAAGATTTCCGACGTGACTCATCGAGACCATCCGTAAGTTGGACCCTGCTGATTTGCATGACTCTTCAAAGGCCTCAAGATCGAACGTATTATCTTCAAAACTTCTTACAACCCTGTGGTCGATGCCACGTTCTTGTTCAAGTTGCAGCCACGGGACTAAATTGGAATTGTGTTCCCGGTCTGTTGTGAGAACAACATCTCCTTTATTCCAGCTCATTCCATGTGCAATTTGATTAATTGAATGAGTTGCATTCCGAGTAAATACGACTTCATTTGTAGATTCTGCGTTAATGAATTCAGCAAGCCCTTTCCTCGCATCACTCACTCCCTTTGAAACAGCAGTTCCATATCGATGCACAGAGCGACCACCGCAACCAGGAGTTTCGCTGTAGTAGCGGTGAATGCTGTCAATCACTGATTGGGGCTTCAACGTGACGCAAGCATTGTCCAAATATGCAGGTGCATCGCTGCTGCGAAGTGTTGGAAAGTCCTCACGCATTGCTTTGAAATTCATTACCACACATCCTGATCTGGGAAATAATCGAGCGCTGGAGCATTGACTCCACAAGCCTTGCATTCCAGTCGACTGGGCATCGTTGCACTACATGTGGTACATGCAGTTCCGATGGTCACCATGGTTGAGCATCCTGCGTTTAGACACGGATGGACGAGTGACCCAGATGCTTCTCTCATCAACAGGGATGGTTCAGAACAATCGGGGCACTTTGCTTTGATTTCAGGCGTGATGCCTTCACCCTCCATCTCAATCGCTGCATCAAGAGCAGCACGGGTTCGAACTCTTGCTTGTTCACCTAACATGCGCTGCGGGTACCAGAGAATAAAGAAAAACAAGGGGATTGACACCATTCCCGTCAGCAGATGCACGAAAAGGAATCCGTAATTTTCATCTCCATAGGAGGATATGTGGCGGACACCAGTCCATGTCGTCATCATGATCAAGCCGATCCATACGCCAAAAATCGCTGTCCAACCTTTCAAGGAATGCTCAGCCATTTCGGCTTCCATAACTCGCACGTCCTCGTGCAAATGGTTGACTTCAACATGAAGGTCTCGAGTTTCAATGACTGCTTTCCAGAAGAAGAACAGAAAAAAGAAGACGATTAAGATGATCAAGGTGCCTTCCATCATATCGGATAAACTGAGCCCAAAGGGAAAGGTAGCATTGCTGCGTTGGAAGAAAATTTGAGAGACCATCAATCCGTTCCACATCACCAGCAGAGAAATTGCGTGTACTCGCATGACAGGGAAGAGTGTCCATGCTTGATAGACGAACCAAGCCCACAACAATATTGAGACTAGAACTTGGAAGAATTGGAATCCATTGATGGCTAAAATCCCATCAAGACCTGCAATTTTGGCATTTCCGCCACCCCATAATTCTGGTGAAACCGAACCCAATAGGAAGGCTAGCATTCCAAAAATTATAGCTGATACGTGTTGTTTACTCCAGTCATTTTTCAATAACCTCAACTGGAAATACCATTCTCTGGCAATTGTATTGGCTTCGTTTGCAAGAGGATAACGCTGGGGAATTGCAAAGGCCATGTCCATGTCAGCCATCCGAAACGGTAGGTTGGTATGTTGGCGACTGTCAACGTCGCCTTCAACCGCTGCCTCGGCCATGACTCTCGCTAGGCGTCGTCCCTTTGAGACCTTCCGCTTGTGGGCCTTGGAATGAATCAACTTCATGCGTGACGGTTAAACGAAGGAGGGGGCTCGGCGGGACAAGAGCCGAGATCGCATAGCCTGGTAGTGCGCGCGACTGGAAATCGCGTGGGCCTGTCCCTCGGGAGTTCAAATCTCTCTCTCGGCGCCATGACTCACCCTTCGCCCCCTTGGGCCGTGTTTCGTGGGAAAGGATGTTATCCAAATGACCCGTGGGCAA